>DATFSG010000142.1:0-18572 GCA_035262765.1 Gaiellaceae bacterium
CTCCACCTCTGCGACGACCCGGGCGGCGACGGCCTGCCGATCGCGCTCAAGGACGTGATCGGGACGAAGGGGATCCCGACGACGGCCGGCTCGAAGATTCTCGAGGGCTACGTCCCGGTCTACGACTCGACCGTCGTCGAGCGGCTGAAGGCACACGGGCTGCGCATCCTGGGCAAGACGAACACCGACGAGTTCGCGATGGGCTCCTCGACCGAGAACTCCGCCTACGGGCCGTCGCACAACCCGTGGGATCCCTCGCGCGTGCCGGGCGGCTCGGGCGGCGGCTCGGCGGCGGCCGTCAGCGCCGGCCTCGCGCCGTGGGCGCTCGGCTCCGACACGGGCGGCTCGATCAAGCAGCCGTCGGCGCTCTGCGGCAACGTCGGGCTCCGTCCGACCTACGGCACCGTCTCACGCTACGGGATCGTGGCCTTCGCCTCGAGTCTCGACCAGGTCGGCCCGGTCGCGCGCACCGTCCGCGATTGCGCGTACCTCTACTCGATCATCGCCGGTCGCGACGAGTGCGACACGACGACCGTCGAGCCGCCGCATCCGGTTGCGCTGCCGGAGGCCGCGGATCTCAAGGGCCTGCGCGTCGGCGTCCCGAAGGAGCTGAACGACGCGGAGGGGATCGAGCCCGGGGTCACGGCGGCGGTGCAGGCCGCGATCGCGAAGCTCGAGGAGCTCGGCGCCGAGGTGGGGGAGTGCTCGCTGCCGCTGTCCGTCGAGTACGGGATGGCCTGCTACTACCTGATCACGCCGGCCGAGGCGTCTTCGAACCTCGCGCGGTACGACGGCGTTCGCTACGGCTATCGCGCCGCCGCCGACGAGCGGCTGGAGATGTACGAGCGCACGCGCGACCAGGGGTTCGGCGACGAGCCGAAGCGGCGGATCATGGTCGGGACGTACGCGCTCTCGGCCGGCTACTACGACGCGTACTACGGGCAGGCGCAGAAGGTGCGGACGGTGATCAAGCGCGAGCACGACGCGCTGTTCGAGACGTTCGACGCGCTCGTCTCGCCGACCTCGCCGACCGTCGCCTTCCCGCTCGGCGCGCGCACCGCCGACCCGATCGCGATGTACCTCAGCGACCTGCTCACGATCCCCTCGTGCATGGCCGGCCTGCCGGGGCTCAACGTCCCGTGCGGCCTCTCCGAGGGACTGCCGGTCGGGCTGCAGCTGATCGGGCAGCAGTTCGCGGAGAACACGCTGTTCCGGATCGGACACGCGCTCGAGCAGGCGATCGGCTTCGACCCCGTTCCGGAGAGGCTCCGGTGACGTACCACTTCGAGGATCCGGCGGCGGAGTTCGTGCTTGCGGTCGAGCGGGTCTTCGGCGAGCACCCGCGCGTGCTCGACGGCTCACGCGCCGTCCTCGTGGGCGACGTGAAGCTCCAGCTAGAGGCCGGCGAGCGCGAGCTCTGGTTGATCGAGACGCACGGGCCGCTCGAGCACCGGATCGCGATGGTCCAGGTGCGCGACGACGTCGAGGCTGCGCTCCGTGAGGCGAAGGAGAAACTCGATGCCAGAGAGTGACTGGGAGCTTGTCTGTGGGCTCGAGGTGCATGCGCACCTGAAGACGCGCACGAAGATGTTCTGCCGCTGCGCGCTCGAGTACGGCGCGGCCGAGAACACCCACACGTGTCCCGTCTGCCTCGCCCATCCCGGCGCGCTCCCAGTCCCGAACGCGCGCGCGATCGAGTTGACCATCCTGCTCGGGCTCGCGCTCGACTGCGAGATCGCCGAGCGAGCCGTCTTCGCCCGCAAGAACTACTTCTATCCCGACCTGCCCAAGGGCTACCAGATCAGCCAGTACGAGGCTCCGCTCTGCGGTACCGGCCGGTTCCTGCTGCCGACCGAGGACGGCGACCGCGAGATCGGCATCGTCCGTGCGCACCTCGAGGAGGACGCGGCGAAGACCGTCCACGCCGGAGGCGAAACGGGTCGCTCGGTCGGCGCCGACTACAGCCTCGTCGACTTCAACCGCGGTGGCACGCCGCTGCTCGAGATCGTGAGCGCGCCCGACCTGCACTCGGCCGACGAGGCGATGGCCTACCTCCGGCTCCTGCGCCAGACGATCCGCGAGCTGGACGTGTCCGACGCGGACATGGAGAAGGGGACGCTGCGCGCGGACGTCAACGTCTCGGTGCGGCGGACCGGCGAGGAGGGCTTCCGGCCCCGCTGGGAGATCAAGAACATGAATTCCTTCCGCTTCATCGGCCGCGCGATCGACGCCGCGTTCCGGCAACAGGTGGTCTTGCATGAGGCGGGAGAAGAACCCGCGCAGTCCACGTACGACTACGACCCGGACACCGACCGCTTGACGGTGCACCGCTCGAAGGAGGAGGCCGACGACTATCGCTACTTCCCCGAGCCGGACCTCGTCCCGGTCGAGCCGCCGGCGGAGCTCGTCGAGCGGCTGCGCGGCCAGATCTCCGAGCGGCCGGCCGACCGGATCCGGCGGCTCGCCGGCGAACTCGGCTTCGCCGCGGCGGACGAGCTCGTCGTCACGGGAAACGAGTGGAAGGCGGAGGCGCTCGCCGCTGATGGCCTCGACTGGAAGACGGCCGCCAACGTCGCCATGAATCGTGGCGACTTCCTGCCCGAGAACGCTCCCGCGCTCGCTCGGATCGTGCAGGCCAACGTCACGCGGGAGGCGCTCGACGAGGCATTCGCCGCGGCGGCCGAGGGCCCGATCGATGCGGAGAAGTACCTGAGCCAGACAGCGCTCGGCGACGAGTCGGAGCTCGGCCCGATCATCGACGCCGTCCTGGCGGCGAACCCGGAGCAGGTCGAGACCTACCGAGGCGGCAAGGAGGGCGTGCTCGGCTTCTTCGTGGGCGCGGTGATGCGCGAGACGCAGGGGAAGGCCGACCCGAAAGTCGTCAACGAGCTGCTGCGGGAGAAACTTCGAGGCTAGGCAGGTTGCGCATCGAGTCGCTGAGCGTGCCGAGAATTGCGGCGATCACCACCGGCGCGGCGAGCACAGCGATCGCAACCTGGGGCGAGGTGTGAGCAAGCAAGAGGCCTGCGAGGAGCGGGCCGAGCGGCGCCGATGCGGCTCGCACCGTGGTCGCGCCGGCCATCGCCCGTCCGAGCAGGCGATCCGGGATGAGCATGTACGAGTAGGCGTTGATCGCCGAGTCCGTGTTCGGGAACCAGAACGCGTGCAGCGCGATGCAGACCGCGAGCACGTAGACGTTCGGGTAGACGATGAAGGCGACGTAGATCAGCGCCATCCAGAACTCCGAGAGCAGGATCGCGCGCATCGGGAAGCGCCGGCGCAGCAGCGGAGACAGGGTCGAGCCCAGCAGCAGCGCGGCGCCCTGGATCGCGACGAAGACGCCGATCATGAAGGCCGAGAGCCCCTGCCGGTGGGCGAGGATGATGAGCGCGATCGGCGCACCGATGGCGACGAGATTGCTGGCGGCGACCAGGCCGGTGGTCGCCCGCAGGAACGGAATGTTCCAGATGTAGGTGAGCCCCTCGCGGAACGGCGTGCGCGTGCCGGGCACTCGTTCCTCTTGGAACGGCGTCTTCATCAGCAGGAGCGCAGCGGTCGAGAACGCGTACGAGACGGCGTCGATGATGAACGGCAGGCCGCGTGAGAGGTCGTAGATCGCGCCCCCGATCGGCGGCGCGAGGAGGCGCACCGTCGACATGCGCGCCATCGTCACACTCGATGCGTCGGCGAGCTGCGGCGTCGGGACGACCGCCTTCATCGCGCCGCTCGAGCCCGACCGGTAGAGCACGGATGCGCTCACGTCGACGAAGGCGACGACCATGACCATCCAGTAGGTCGCGTCACCCATCAGCACGGCAGTGCCCAGGAACGCGAGGGCGGTCGCCCCGGCGATGTCCGCAGCGATCATCAGGCGCCGACGGTCGAAGCGGTCGGCCGCCACGCCGGCCGGTGCGCTGAGCAACACGAGCGGCAGGAACTCGACGGCCCCGATGTAGCCCGTCTTCGCCGCCGAGTGCGTCAGCGCCAGGACGAGCAGCGGATACGCGATTCCGGAGATCCCCGACCCGAAGGTCGAGAGCAACCCGCCGCTCTGGTAGAGCACGAAGTCGCGATTGCGCCGCAGCGGAACTAGCTCGGTCACGCCTCCATGGTGGCAGGCACCGGGGTCGACTCTCGTCGTGTCACGAGGTAGCCGGCGCAGGACAGAACCACGACGGCCATGACGCCGAACAGAATCCGATAGTCGACGAACGTCGAGAGGAGCGCGCCGGTCCCGATCGAGGTCGCCTGCGCGACCGACAGGGTGAGGTCCGCCGCCGCCGAGACGCGGCCCATGATCGGGAGTGGTGTGCGCGTCTGGAGTGCGGTCGAGAAGCCGACGATCGCCCAGGCAACGCCCACCCCGGCGACCGGTCCGGCGACGAGAACGACCCCGAGCGACGGTACGATCAAGCAGAGATCGCCGATGGCGAGCAGAGCCATCCCCAGGCCGACCAACCGCAACTCGCCGAGCCGGCGCATGACCCGAGCCGCCGTGACGCCGCCGACGATCGAGCCAACCCCCTGGATGGTGGCCATGACTCCGAAGAACGAGGGTGACTTCCCGAGCGCCGCGATGACGGCGAAGATGAGCGTCTCGGAGAACCCGACCACCAGCAGGGCGACCGAGACCGAGCCCACGATCTGGCGCAGCGGCAGCGTTTGCCAGACATGACTGAGCCCAGCCGTCACCTCGCGCGCGAAGTGGTGCTCCCCGGGCGCGGGCTTCTCCTCCTTCACGCGCATCCGTGACAGGAAGAAGACCGACGCCGCGAAGGTGGCGGAGTCGAGCACGGCGACGGCTCCGCCGCCGAGCACGGTGTACAGCCCGGCCCCCGCCAGCGGCGCGATGATCCGCAGGCCTTCGCGCGTGGCCGTCAGTGCGCCGTTCGCCTCCGCGAGCAGCTCCTCGGGAAGCATGGTCTTGAGCAGCGCCGCGCGCGCGGGGAAGAAGACGGTTCCGATTGCCCCGTAGGCGAACGCGATCGCATAGATCAGCCACGCGTCGCTCCGGTCGTGGACGAGCAGGAGCAGGAGCACGAGCGCGCCGAGCACGCAGTCGGCCACGATCATCAACGGCAGCCGGCGCGTCCGATCGGCGAGGAGCCCGCCGAGCGGCGCCAGGAGCGAGCCGGCGGCGAAGACGAAGAACGTCAGGCCGGCGAGCGCGTTCGAGCCGGTCAGCGTCTTCATCCAGACCGCGAGCACGATCAGCATTGCCCAGTCGCCGAATGCCGACAGCATCTGGCCGGCGATCAGCAGCCGCGTGTTGCGATCGGAGAGCAGGCGGCGCATCAGCTCGCCCGGAACACCTTCACGTCGCCGCTCACCGTGCGGCCGCGGAGGACGACGGTCGGTCCGCCTCCGCCTTCGCCCGCCACAGGCTCGCTTGCGAGCGGAACCTCCGACGAGAGATCGCCCGAGGTCGAGCCCGCGTCGACGTCGAGGGCGGAGCCCTGCGCGATGCCGACCTCGATGTCCCCGGAGACGCTCGTGAAGCGGACGTCGCCGGCAGTGACGGCCTGGAGCTTGATGTCGCCCGAGACCGTCTTCAGATCCGCCGAGCCTGCGATCGGGCCGATGCGGAGATCGCCCGACACGGTGTGTGCGGACATGTCGCCGTCGACCCGGTCGAGGTCGGCGTCACCGCTGACCGTCTTGAGATTCGCGTTGCCGGCGACCTCGCCGCGCAGGCGCACGTCGCCGGAGACGGAGTTCACGCCGAGCGGGCCGAACCGGCCATCGAGCTTCGCGTCCGCCGACGCGGTCTTGACCTTGACGGCTGCGCTGTGCGGGACAGAGGCCCGCACGCGCAGCTCGCTGCCGAACACGATGGAGAGCGGGGAGAGCGAGAAGCCGAGCTTCCCCTTGCCGCGATAGGAGACGACAAGGCGGTTGCCGTCCTGGCGAATCTCGACCTCTTCGAGCAGGCGGTCGTCGCCGTCGACGGTGATGTTCGACTCCTCGCCCTCGGTCGTCTCGACCTCGATGTCGCCGGAGGGTATGCCGACTTCGAGCTCGAGAGGCAATGGCGTGTGGAAGGTGCGCTCGAGCATCAGAGGTACACCCGGGTGATCCGCTTGACCCGGAGCCGGATCTCGCTGTCGCGGGGGACGAGGCGCCGGTCGGGGCGGAGCGGCTGCTCGCGGAGCTTGAGGATGTCGTAGTAGTCCTGGTACATGCCTTACTCCTTTCAGCTGCGGCCGTAGCCGGTGAGCCGGTTGCGGCTCGAGGACGAAGACGTGCGGCGCGGCTCGACGGCGCGCTGGAGTGCCTGAACGAGCCACGTGTTCACGGAGGCGCCGTCGCGGGCGGCGGCGGACTCGACCCGCTGCTTCAGGCTCTCGGGGAGCCGGAGGGTGATGCGGGCGGAGTACGCCTCGTCGGCCGGCTCCGGCACGGTGCCGTCCTCGCGGACGAGCACGAGCTGGAGATCGTGGCCGGCGACGCGCAGCTCGACGTGCGAGGATTCGAGCTGGTCGTTGAGCTCGACCGCCGCCTCGGCGAGGGCGTCCTGGATTCTCCTGCCGAGGGACGATTCGAGGGCCACCGAGAGAAGCTCGGCCGCACGAGACGTGTTCTCGTCGCCGAGAGCCGCCACACGGACGAGGTCCTCCCGAAGCGCCTGGATAGTTCCATCGATCTGCATGGCTGCACTATGACATCACTCTGATGTCTTTGTCAAGTCTAATTGATGCCAACATGACGACGACCCGCGTCAGCGGGCCGTCGAAATGCCTTATATGCAGGGAAAAAACCTAGTACAAACCGCAGTCACGTGCCGTGTTCGGCCACGGCGAGAAGCCCCGTGAGTGCGATGCGCGCTCGGCGACCCAGATCTGCTCCAGTGGGCTCCAGTGATCCGCCGTGCCCTTGTGGCGCAGGAGCCAGCTGCCGTACGTCTGCTGGAACGAGAGGTCCATCTGCAGGCCGCCCCAGTACGGGCTGCCCGAATCGGCCCAGCTGCCCTCGTAGCGGTGGATGCAGAGCCAGTCGTGCAGCTTGGGCGGATGCGTCGCCCGCAACCACGTCCGGTGCGCGGTGCGCTGCCAGCGGCGATTGAGCTGGATGAGCCGCGGGAGCGAGTGCGCCGCGAGCCTGCGCGACTTCGCCGGCGGGCGTCCGGCCATCACCGTCTGCCAGTGCCGCGTGTCGAGGCGGAAGTGGCGGATGTGGCGCCGCAAGCGGGCTGCCGTGCGCCGTTCCCATCGCGAAGCACCGCGACGGGCCGCCATCGCGGCGACGGTCATGCTCCCAGTCGTGTTCGCCGTGGTGCTCGTGCTGGTTGTGGTGCTTGGACTGCTGTTGCTGAGTTTGGAAGCCGTTGCGGCTCCAGCCGCAGTGGCCATGCCTGCGAATGCGAGCAGCAGCCCGCAGGCAAGGATAGAGCGCCGCAAAACCAATACCTCCTGGTCGATTGCAAGTCGGAGGCCGAACGGGCGGGATAAACGCCTTGGGCGTGCACCGCTCGGCGCGGCTTATGCGATCGGTAAGCCGAGCGTAGCTACATCCGGCACGTTAGTGCGCCGGTAAGGCAACGCTTGTGACTCAATTGGAGGCTATTTTCAGCCGAAAAGCAGACAGAATGTTTACAGGTGCGACGAATCCTGCGTAAAGCAGCACCGCGCCGATTGCGATTCCGATCGCGCTGCCTGCGGCTCCGAGGCCCGCGAGGCCGCTGCCGATTGCCGCCGCGGCGATCCCGGCGATGATCAGGCCGTTCCCGAGCGGGCGGCGCTTGAAGGAACGCAGCGCGACGACCACTACCGCGAGCGTGCCCGCGATGTTGGCGACGATCGCGAGCAGCCGCGCGGGTAGGAAGGCCAGGTGGTCCTGCGCGTGCGGAATGCCGTGCGCGGCGAAGACTCCGTGCACGGGCACGGCGAGGGCGATGCCGACCGCAAGGCCGGTGTAGACGAGCGCCACGGGCGCGGCGCGCCGGCGGCCGGCGAGCAACAGGGAGCCGGCCCCGAGCAGGGGCGCCGTCAACAGCGCCCCCGCGCCGTAGTAGACGCGGAAGGCGCGCTCGTCCCAACCCGCGGCTTCTCCCCACGCGATCGCGGCCGCCGCGACCGCGTACGTGGCCAGCCCCGCCGACCACGCGAACAGCTCGGGCCGTCTGCTCGCTCGGTACCGCGCGGCCAGCAGGCCGGCGAGCCGGAACGTCAGCAGTGCCGCAGCGAAGCCCACGAGTGCTTCCACGCCAGCAGACTAGAACGCTACGCTCGGGACATGGCGGGCAAGCGGTACCTGTTCACTCCCGGGCCTACACCCGTGCCGCCCGAGGTGCTCGCGGCGGTCGGCGCGCCCGTGCTCCACCACCGCAGCCCCGACTTCCTGCCGGTCTACGAGCGTGTGCTCACTCGCCTGCGCGAGGTCTGCCGGACCGAGCACGACGTATTGCTCTTCGGAGCCTCGGGAACGGGCGCCTTCGAGTCGGCCGTTGCGAACCTGGTCTCGCCCGGCGAGCGGCATCTCGTGGTGTCCGCCGGGAGCTTCGGCGAGCGCTGGGTCGCGATGACGACCGCGTTCGGGGCCGACGTGGACGTGCTCCGTTACGCCTGGGGCGAGACGCCCGACCCCGACGACCTCCGAGCGCGGCTGAGCGAGCAGGAAGCGAAGGCCGTCTGGTTCGTGCAGTCGGAGACCTCCACCGGAGTCGTCGCCGACGTGCGTGCTCTCGCTGCGGCGGCCAAGGAAGCGGGAGCGCTCGTCGTCGTCGACGCGGTCTCCAGCCTCGGCGCCGTCCCCTGTGAGACCGACGCGTGGGGCCTCGACGTCGTCGTCTCGGGCTCCCAGAAAGCGCTCATGTCTCCACCGGGGCTCGGCCTCGTCGCCGTCTCACCGGCCGCGCTCGCCGCGACCGGGTCGGCGCCGCGCTTCTACTTCGACTGGGAGCGGACGCGCAAGGGGCAGGAGAAGCTCGACGCACCGGTCACGCTGCCCGTCTCGCTCGTGGCCGGGCTCGACGTCGCGCTCGAGCTGCTTTTCGAGGAGGGGCTCGAAGCCGCGTTCGGCCGCCACCTCCGGCTCGGCCGGGCCGCGCGCGCCGGTGTCAAGGCGCTCGGGCTCGAGCTCTTCTCGCCGGACGAGGATCGCAGCGCCGTCGTGACGGCGGTTCGCGCGCCGGCGGGCATCGACTCGGGCGACGTCATCCGGGGCGTCCGCGACAACTTCGGGATCACGATCGCGAATGGCCAGGGCGAGCTCAAGGGGAAGATCTTCCGGCTCGGGCACATCGGCTGGTTCGACGTCTTCGACATCACGACCCAGATCGGAGCCGTCGAGCTCGTGCTCGCCGACCTCGGCGCCGACGTCGAGCGTGGCCTCGCGGTCACCGCAGCGCTCGAAGCCTTCCAGGCTGCACGCGTCGCCGGCAAAGCCGCCGACGCGCGGCCGATCGACCCCGCCGCCATAGGCGGCGGCCGGGCGGAACCCTCGCGCACGTGACCGCGCGCGTCCTCGTTCGCGAGGAGATCTCGGAAGCGGGAGTCGATCTCCTCCGCTCGCGCTTCGACGTGGACGTCGACGCCGACAGCGCGCTCGACGAGATCATCGGCGGCTACGACGCGATCGTCGTCCGCTCGGCGACCAAGCTGACGGCCGACGTGCTTGAGCGCGCCGAGCGGCTGAAGGTGATCGGCCGCGCCGGCGTGGGTGTCGACAACGTCGACGTCGACGCGGCGACCAGGCGCGGGATCATCGTGGCGAACGCGCCGGAATCGACCGTGGTCTCCGCCGCGGAGCACACGATCGGGCTCCTCGTCGCGCTCGCGCGCAACATCCCGCAGGCGCACGCCGCGCTCAAGCAGGGCCGCTGGGAGCGCAGCGCGTACGGCGGGACCGAGCTCGCCGGCAAGACGCTCGGCGTCCTCGGCTTCGGCCGGATCGGGCAGCAGGTCGCACGGCGCGCGCTCGGTCTCGGGATGCGGGTCATCGCGTACGACCCCTACGTCGCGGCCGAGCGTTTCCGCGAGCTCGGCGCCGACCGCGTCGAGTCGCCGGAGGATGTATACGCCGCCGCGGACTTCCTCACGTTGCACCTGCCGCTCTCCGTCGAGACGCGCGGCTCGATCGACGCCGCCGCGTTCGATGCGATGCGCCCCGGCGTCCGGATCGTCAACGCCGCACGCGGCCCGCTGCTCGACGAGGACGCGCTGCTGGCGGCGCTTAGCTCCGGCAAGGTCGCCGGCGCGGCGCTCGACGTCTTCGCGGACGAGCCGTACACCGGCCCGCTGCTCGAGCTCGACAACGTCGTCGTCACGCCGCACCTCGCGGCGTCGACCGGGGAGGCGCAGGATCGAGCCGGCGTGATCGTCGCGGAGCAGGTCGCCGCGGCACTCGAAGGCGGCCTGGTCTCGAACGCCGTCAACATCCCGGTGATCGGCGCCGACGACCTCGAGGTACTGGGGCCGTACGTCCCGCTTGCGTCGCGGCTCGGGCGGATCGCGATGGAGCTCGCGGACGGTGCCGCCCAGGAGATCGTGCTCACGGTCTACGGCGCCCTCGCCGACTACGACGCGCGCCTGCTCACGGTCGCGGCACTCAACGGCGCGTTCCAGGGCCGCGCGGACCGGCCCGTGAACTACGTCAACGCCCCGTCGATCGCCGCCGAGCGCGGCATCGAGGTACGCGAGGAGCGCTCTACGGCGGCTCGCGACTACACGAACCTTGTCCGCGTAGAGCTCTGGAACGCGGGCACTCGCGTCCGCGTCGCCGGCACCACGATCGGCAGCGACCACCGGCTGTGGCTCGTCAACATCCTCGGCTTCGAGATCGAGCTGGAGCTCGCACCGCTCATCGTGCTCTGCCTCTACGACGACGTGCCGGGCGTGATCGGCCGGGTCGGGACGCTGTTCGGCGAAGCCGGCGTCAACATCGCGGGCATGACCGTCTCGCGCAGCCGGCGGGGCGGCAAGGCGCTGATGGCGCTCACCGTCGACTCGGTGCCCTCGTCCGAGCTCGTCGAGCGGCTGCGGGGCGAGGGCTTCGACGACGCGCGCGTGCTCGAGCTCGGGCCGGTCGCCGACTAGGTCTCGCTCGGCGCAGGCCGATTCCGCGGATCGCGCCTGATCACGATCCTGCGCATGGCCGTCCGCATCTTCTCGACGATGCGGAACCGTCCGCGATCTGACACGACACGCTCGATGTCGCCTTGCTCGTGCCCCGGTGCCACAAGGAACGTCGTCGGCTCGTCACGCACTTCCTCGTACTCCGCGAGACTGGCCTCGACGCGGTGGGTGCAGTTCGGGTCCGAGCACTCGCAGACGAACTCGCTGCCGCCGGCTTCGAACCTCTCGGCGGTCTCGGCAATTCGCTCGTTCACGTCCCTGAAGAGCGCTTCGGTCGTCGCACGGCGCTGCTCGTTCAACGTCGTCTCCCTTCGATCGTTGTCGCCTCCCGACCGACAAACGCGCCTGGCCCGTTCCGAGTTTCGGGTTACGGTCTCGCGGTGGAGCACTGGCCGGAGCCGGTCGCGCGCGTCGCCGCTGTGCTCAAACAGGCGGGCATCGACGCGCGGGTCGAGGAGTTCCCCGAGGGGACCCCGACCGCCGGTGCCGCGGCCAAGGCCGTCGGCGCCTCACGCGCGCAGATCGTCAAGTCCCTCGTCTTCGTCTGCGACGGCCGCCCGACGCTGGCGCTCGTCCCGGGCGACCGGCGGGCAGACGAGAGCAAGGTTGCCGTCCTCGCCGGAACGAGGAACGCGCGCGTTGCGCGGCCGGAGGAGGTCATCGCCGCTACTGGCTTCGAACCCGGGGGAGTCGCGCCCTTCCCTGCGCCGGGCATCTCGCAGGTGCTGATGGCCGGAGAGCTGCTCGCGCACGAGCGTGTCTGGGTCGGCGCCGGCTCCGAGCGGCACATGGCCGGGCTCTCGCCACACGACCTCCTACGACTAACGAAAGCGCGCACAGGGGATCTGACGTAGCGGCACCGGTACGATTACCTGCTCCTTCACGCGACCGAAGGGACGAGACCCGAGATGCGCGAGACGAAGAAGATCTGGATGAACGGCGAGCTGGTCGACTGGGGCGACGCGACCATCCACATCGGCACGCACGGCCTGCACTACGGCTCGGGCGTGTTCGAGGGAATCCGCGCCTACGAGACCGACCGCGGCACGTCAGTCTTCCGCCTCACCGACCACCTCGAGCGGCTGCACCGGTCGGCGCAGCTGCTCTACATGGATCTCCCATACTCGGTCGAGGAGCTCAAGACGGCGACGTGGGACGTGGTCACCGCCAACGAGCTGCCGTCCTGTTACCTCCGGCCGATCGCGTTCGTGGGCTACGGCGAGCTCGGCGTCTCGTCCGTGGGGAATCCCGTCGAGGTCGCGATCATGTCGTGGCCGTGGGGCGCGTACCTCGGCGAGGAGGGCCAGCAGAACGGGATCCGCGCCAAGGTCTCGAGCTGGCAGCGCGTCGGCCCGAACGTCATCCCGCACGTCGCGAAGGCGACCGGCGTCTACCTCAACTCCATGCTCGCCGTGGGCGAGGCGAACCGCGCCGGCTACGACGAGGCCATCCTGCTCACCGCGGAAGGGACCATCGCCGACGGCTCCGGCGAGAGCATCTTCGTGGTCCGCGACGGCGTCATCTACACGCCGGACCTCTCGGCCTCGATCCTCGTCGGCATCACGCGCGATTCCGTGATCCAGATCGCGCAGGATCTCGGCCACCGCGTCGTCGAGAAGCCGCTCATCCGCACCGACCTCTACCTCGCTGACGAGGTGTTCATGGTCGGGACGGCGGCCGAGGTGACGCCGATCCGCGAGGTCGACGACCAGGTGATCGGGCCGCCCGGGCCTGTGACGAAGGAGATCCAGCAGGCGTACCTCGACACCGTGCACGGGCGCAGCGAGCGCTGGGCGCAGTGGCTCGAGTTCGCGCCCCCTAGCGCCGCTGCAAGCGGCGCGGTCTCCGGGCCGGGCGTCGCCGGCTCGGCCGGTGACGCATCCAGCCAGCCGAATCACGCCGAACAGGCGTGAAACAGGAGGTGACGTCGGTCCCGCTCTCGGGGCCGTACCTCGGCGAGCGGGAGGAGGAGCTCGTCCTCGAGGTGCTGCGCTCGGGCCGACTCTCGCTCGGGCCGACGATCGACCGCTTCGAGGAGCTCCTGGCCGAACGGGTCGGTGCGCCCTACGCGGCGGGGGTCTCCTCGGGCACCACGGGTCTGCACCTGCTCTGCATCTCGGCCGGCATCGGGCCGGGCGACGAGGTCATCACGTCGCCGTACTCGTTTGCCGCGAGCGCCAACTGCTTCATGTACGAGGGCGGGATCCCCGTCTTCGCGGACATCGATCCGCGGACGCTCAACCTCGATCCCGCCGCCGTCGAAGCCGCGGTCACCGAGCGGACGAAGGCGATCGTCGCCGTCGACATCTACGGCTATCCGTGCGAGCTCGACGAGCTGCGCGCGATCGCCGATCGCCATGGCCTGGCGTTGATCGCGGACTCCTGCGAGGCGCTTGGCGCCGAGTACCGCGGGGTGCCACTCGGCTCCCACGGCACCTCGTGCGTCTTCGCCTTCTACCCGAACAAGCAGATGACGACGGGCGAGGGCGGGATGGTCGTGACTCACTCGGAGGAGGAGTGGCATCTCGTGCGGTCGCTGCGCAACCAGGGCCGGCCGGAGCCCGGCGGCTGGCTCGAGCACGTCCGGCTCGGCTTCAACTACCGGCTGAGCGACATCGCCGCCGCGCTCGGGATCGGCCAGCTCGAGCGGCTAGACGAGATCCTCGTGCGCCGCTCGGAAGCGGCGGGCCGTTACACGGAGCTGCTCGGCTCGGTCGACGGGCTCGAGCTTCCCTGTACCGACGACGTCGACCATCGCCGCTCGTGGTTCGTCTACGTCGTCCTCTTCCCAGAAACAGCAGCGCGGGAGCGCGTCGTTGCCGCCTTCGAGCGGGAAGGCATCGGCTACAACCGCTACCTCCCCTCGATCCACCTGCAGCCGTACCTGGTCGAGCGCTTCGGCTTCGCGGAGGGGCTGTGCCCGGTCGCCGAGGACGTCAGCTCCCGCTCGCTCGCGCTGCCGTTCTTCACCGGGATCGAGGCCGCCGCGCAGGAGCGCGTCGCCGAGGTTCTCGCCTCCGCTCTGTGAACCTGCAGAGCCTCGACCGCGCGGAGCCGTTCACGACCAAGGACGGCTCGACGATCCGCGAGCTGCACCACACAACGGCTCAGAGCCTTGCGGAGGCGGCGCTCGAGCCGGGCCAGGCGACCGAGCGCCACTACCACGCGAGAACCGAGGAGATCTACTTCGTCACGAAGGGCTCCGGCTCGCTCGAGGTCGACGGCGAGACGCAGAGGGTACGGCCGGGCGACGCCGTGCTGATTCCGCCGGGCGCGTGGCACACGCTCGAGAACGACGGCACGAGCGAGCTCCTCATCCTCTGCCTGTGCGCGCCGCCGTACTCGCACGAGGACACGTTCTTTAGCTGAGCCAGTTGACCAGCGTCTGCTCGTAGAGGGGTGCGAGAGTGCCGTCTGGGAGGTCGAGGCCGTGGCGAGCCTCGGGGACGACGACGACGGTGGCCTGCGGCGGCCAGGCGGCGACGCTCGCTTGGACAGGTGTCATCGAGTCCCGCTCGCCGTAGAAGGCCAGGACCGGGACGCGGACTGCCGCGAAGACCCGCTTCGGGTCGAAGTCCATCCGCGCGATCCAACGCTCCTTCGCCGCGGCGTCGTAGGTCGCGGGAGGACGGGGCAGGTGGGTCAGCGAGAACCACGGCTCGGCGGCGGCGGCGGCCAGGTCCGGTGGCGGCCCCGCGTCGCGAGCCCAGGCGTCGAGCTCGCTCCGGATCGCGTCGGCTCGCTCGATGACCTTCTTCCCGTACCCCGCACCCTTGAGGTTGTGCCGGTCGACGTTCAGCATGATCTCGGCCGGCGAAAGGCCGTTGGCGGCGATCGTGATCACGAAGGCGACGTCGTCGGAGAGGGTCGCCGCGAGCGGAGCCACCCAGCCGCCCTGGCTGAAGCCCCAGAGGCCGAACCGCTCCACCTCGAGCGCCGTCGCCACCGCGAGCCCGTCGCGGGCCTGAGCCTCGTAACGACCGCGCGTCGCCTCGCCCTCCGACTCGCCGTCTCCCCGGCGGTCGAAGGTCGCGACGCCGATGCCGAGCGGCGGCAGCGTCTCGTGCAGGTGCCGGTAGAGCGGGGAGGAGTCGCGCGTGCCGTTCCCGGCGCCGTGCAGGGCGACGACGGCCGTCGGGCCCGCTGACGAGTAGCTGACGGCGAGCCCCTGGACGCGAAGTTCTTCCATAGCGGAGAATGATGGCGATGGCAGGAGAGCGGATGGTCTTCCTGGGCTTCGGCAAGTGGGCGCGCGCCGATCGCATCTACGCGCTCGAGCCGATCACGGGCGACGAGCGAGGCGGCGGCCGCCGAACGCGTGTCTGGATCGACGGAGTCGCGGAGCCGATCCTCGCCGGCCGTACCGAGCGCACGATCCTCCACGACATGGGGCAGGACTCGGCGGCGGCGACGCTCGTGCTCGACGACGCGCTCGACCTCGCCGAGCGCGTCGCGAAGGCGGTCGACGAGGGATCCTTCGACGTCCGCGACCTCGGGCGGCGCGCGCGGCGCGTGCTCGAGAAGACGGCGAAGCCGGCTGAGCCCGAGCAGCTCTTCTAAGCGACTGACGCGCGAGTTCTTCGCGCGGTCCGTCCATGAAGTCGCGCCCGAGCTGATCGGCGCGACGCTGCTCGTCGACGGAGTCGGCGGGCCGATCGTCGAGGTCGAGGCGTACGACCAGGACGACCCCGCGAGCCATGGCTTTCGCGGCCCCACCCTCCGTACGGCCCCGATGTTCGGGCCGCCGGGCCGCGCCTACGTTTATCGCTCGTACGGGATCCACTGGTGCCTCAATCTCGTCTGTGCCGAGGAGGGGCGAGCCGAGGCCGCGCTTGTCCGCGCGCTCGAGCCGACCGCCGGTCTCGAGGCGATGCGCGAGCGGCGCGGGCTCGAAGCGCTGCGCGCGCTCTGCTCAGGCCCGGGCAAGCTCTGCCAGGCGCTCGGCATCACGCGTGCACTCGACGGCTTGCCGCTCGACGAGCCGCCCTTCGAGCTCCTCGCGCGAGAGTCCAAGCCGCCACTCGCGGTCGGCCCGAGGATCGGCATTACCCGCGCGGTCGAGCACCCGTGGCGTTACGGCCTCGCCGGCTCGCCGTTCCTCAGCCGTCCCTTTCGATCTCTGCCAGGATCGGGCGAGTGACCGTCCGCCCCTACGGAACCTGGCCCTCGCCGCTCGACGCCGACACGATCGCCGGCATCCCGGGATCCGGGCTCAGCGCGCTGTCGGTTGCGTGGCCGAGCCTGCGTTGGCTCGAGGCGCGCCCTTCGGAGGGCGGCCGCCTCGCGCTCGTCGAGTGGCGGGACGGAGCGATCGCGGAGCTGACGCCCGACGGCTTCAATGTCCGCACGCGCGTGCACGAGTACGGCGGCGGAGCCTGCTGGTTCCACCGCGAGACGGCCTTCTGCTCGTCGTTCGCCGACGGCCGCCTGCACCGGGTCGAGGATCGAACCGCGACGCCGGTGACTCCCGAGCCGTCGGAGCCGAACTCCCTGCGCTACGCCGACGGCGAGCTGACTCCCGACGGCCGCCTGATCGTCTGCGTGCGCGAGCGCCATGAGGACGGCGAGGTGCACAACGAGCTCATCGTGATGCCGGCCGACGGCTCGGCTGAGCCGAGGATCGTCGCCTCCGGTCACGACTTCTACGCCGCTCCGCGTATCTCGCCGGACGGCGGTCGCATCGCCTGGATTTGCTGGGACCACCCGCGCATGCCGTGGGACGGGACCGAGCTGTGGGTCGCGGAGCTCGGTGCCGACGGGACGCTCTTCGGGGAGCGGCTTGTCGCCGGCGGCCCGGAGGAGTCGGTGATCCAGCCGCGTTGGTCGGACGACGGAAGCCTCCACTTCGTCAGCGACCGCAGCGGCTGGTGGAACCTCCACCGCGAGGATCGCGCGCTGACCGACCTCACCGACGGAGAGATCGGTACTCCGGCTTGGGTCTTCGGGATGCGGAGCTACGCCTTCGTCGGGGATGGCCGCATCGCCTGCGTCGTCACGCGCCGGGCCGTCGACTCGCTCGAGCTCCTCGATCCCGAGACGGGGGAGCTCGAGCCGGCCGGGCTTCGCTGGACGAGTTACGGCGCAACGATGCTCGCCGCCGACGGCAGCCGTGTGGTCTTCGCCGCTTCCTCGCCGGCTGAGCGAGTGACGGTGGTCGCCTGGGATACGGACAGCGGGGAGGAGACGGTGCTCCACTGTCCGACCGATCTCGGCTTCGCGCCGGGCTCGATCCCCGAGCCGCGCGCGATCGAGTTCCCGACGAGCGACGGCGCAACAGCTCACGCCTTCTACTACCCGCCCACGAGTGCGGATTCCGAGGGGCCGGACGACGAGCTGCCGCCCCTGCGTGTCGTCTGTCACGGCGGGCCGACGGGCCACAGCGGCCCGTCGCTCGCGCTGTCCTACCTGTTCTGGACGCAGCGCGGGATCGGCATCGTCGACGTCAACTACCGGGGCAGCTCGGGCTTCGGGCGCGCGTATCGCCGAGCGCTCTACGGACGCTGGGGCGAGATCGACTGGCAGGACTGCGTCTCCGCGGCTCGTTACCTCGCTGAGCAAGGGAAGGCTGACCCCGGCCGGACGTGGGTCGAGGGCGGGAGCGCCGGCGGGTACGTCGTCTTCTGCGCCGCCGTCTTCGATCCGACCGCGTTCGCCGCGGGCGTCAGTTACTTCGGCGTGGCCGACGTCGAGGCGCTCCACGCCGAGACGCACAAGTTCGAGTCGCGCTACGACGAGTCGCTCATCGGCCCGTATCCCGAGCGCGCAGATCTCTTCCGTGAGCGCTCGCCCGTCCACTTCACCGACCGCCTCGAGCGCCCGATGCTCCTCCTCCAGGGACTCGACGACAAGGTCGTGCCGCCGAACCAGGCCGAGATGATGGTCGAGGCTCTCGACCGGAAGGGAATCCCGCACGCCTACCTCCCGTTCGAGGGCGAGGGCCACGGCTTCCGCAAGCGCGAGAACGTCCGGCGGTCGCTCGAGGCCGAGCTCGACTTCATCGGCCGCGTGTTCGGCTTCGAGCCGGCCGACGAGCTCGAGCCGCTCGAGATCGCCCATCTCTAGGATCAGCTCGTGCCAATCGCGGAACTGACCCGCAACGCTGTCGACGTGCTGCCGGAGGGCGGGCTGGAGGCGAAGCTCAAGCTTGGGCGGCCGCTGCGCGTCAAGCTCGGCATCGACGTCACCTCGCCAGACATCCACCTCGGCCGTGGCATCCCGCTCCAACGGATGCGCGCCTTTCAGGACGAAGGCCACAAGGCCGTGTTCATCGTCGGCGACTACACGACGCGGATCGGCGACCCGTCGGGCCGCTCGAGCGAGCGGCCGATCCTCACCGACGAGGAGATCGACGCCAACGCCCAGCTCTATCTCGACCAGGCAAAGGTCATCCTGCGCGACGATCCCGAGCTGCTCGAGGTGCGGTACAACGGCGAGTGGCTGTCGAAGCTCTCGTACGCGGACGTCGTCCGCCTCGGCCGCATCGTCACCGTCGCCCGCATG
>DATFSG010000143.1:0-2286 GCA_035262765.1 Gaiellaceae bacterium
GCGGGGACATCGAGCCGTTGTTCGAGCCCATCGGGACGCGCGACATCATCTCGACGCCGCCCGAGACGACGAGGTCGAGCTGCCCCGACCAGACGGCCGCGGCAGCGTTGAAGTTCGTCTGCATCGAGGAGCCGCACTGCCGGTCGACCGTCGTGCCCGCGACGGAGACGGGCCAGCCGGCGGTGAGGGCGATGTTGCGGCCGATGTTCCACGCCTGCTCGTCGACCTGCGTCACGCAGCCCCACTGCACGTCCTCGATCTCGGCGGGGTCCACGCCGTTCCGCTCGACGAGCGCGTTCACGACTTGGGCTGCAAGCTCGTCGCCGCGGATGTGCGAGAGCGTCCCGTTCTTCTTTCCGATCGGACTGCGAACGGCATCCACGATCATTGCGCCGGACTGCGTCATGCAAGAGACTGTACCCCGCTGATGCTGCGAAAGAACGCGAAGATCGAGCTGCTGAAACGGGTCCCGCTGTTCGAGCGCTGCTCAAAACGCGAGCTTGCGCTGATCGCCGCGCTCGCCGACGAGCTCGACCTGCCGGCCGCGCGCAGCCTGACGAGCGAAGGCACCGGCGGCTTCGAGTTCATCGTTCTCGTCGAGGGCGCAGCCGACGTCGTTCGCAAGCGGCGCGTCGTGAACGAGCTCGGCCCCGGCGACTTCGTCGGTGAGATCGCGCTCGTCAGCGGCCGGCCGCGAACAGCGACGGTGAAGACCCGGGGACCGGCCAAGATCCTGGTCATCACCGCGTCAGGCTTCCGGACGCTGATGCACGATGTCCCGGCCATTCAGGACAAGGTGCTCGCCGCGATCACAGCGCGGCTCCCGGACGACTAGCTAGTTCGGGTGCGGGACGTGCGGCTCGCGGACGTGCGCGAGGTACGTCGGCGCGGCGAGCTCGAGCACGAGTCGCTTGCCCGGCGTGTCGCCCATCCCCAGCTCCCTGAAGGTGTGGCCGACGTCGCCGCCGAGCACGACCGGCCCCTCGTCGGTCTCGACGACCACGATCTGGTGGCCGCGGGTCTCTCCCGGCGCCGGCACGATCCGGACGCCCGGGAGAATCTCCGCCTCTCCGTCGTGCTCGACGTAGTTCATCCCGGGGAAGTCGATCCACTCGCGGATCGTGTAGTCGTCCTTCGTCCGCGCGTCCTCTAGCTCGATCCGCTGGATGTGGATCGGAACTTCCGGAAAGAGCCGGTTGGCGCCGTGATGGTCGAAGTGCATGTGCGTGATGACGACGTGCGCGACCTGCTCGACGAGCTCGTCCGGCAGCGGGTGGAAGACCGGATGAAAGTCCTTGTCGAGCTCCGGCGTCGACTCGATCATCCCCGTGTCGACGAGGACGAGCCCGTCGGGGTGATCGATCGTGTGTGAGAAGCACGGCCAGGTTCCGTCTGCGACCACGAGCTCACACGTCAGGTGGATGCCGATATCGTCACGCGTGAGCACGGGCCTAGCCTATGGCGACGACGACCGAAGAGTGGATCGAAGTTCACTCCCCGTACAGCGGCGAGGTCGTCGGCCGTGCCCCGAAGTCCGGCGCCGACGACGCCCGTCGGGCCGTCGACGCGGCCGCGCGCGCGCTCGACGACCCGCTGCCGGCGCACGAGCGGGCGGCGATCCTCGACCGGGTCGCCGGCCTGCTGCGTGAGCGGCACGAGGACATGGCACAGACGATCTGCGCCGAGGCCGGCAAGCCGATCAAGACCGCGCGCGTCGAGGCGTCGCGCGCCGTCTCGACGTACACCTTTGCCGCGGTCGAGGCGCGCAAGCTCGCCGGCGACGTCGTCCCGATGGACGCGTCTGAGGCCGGCGAGGGGAAGATCGCCTTCACGCTGCGCCGGCCGATCGGCGTCATCGGCGCGATCTCGCCGTTCAACTTCCCGTGCAACCTCGTCGCGCACAAGCTCGCCCCCGCGCTCGCCGCGGGGTGCCCGGTCGTCCTCAAGCCGGCGAGCTCCACGCCGCTCTCCGCGCTCCTCCTCGCCGAGCTCGAGCACGAAGCCGGGCTCCCGGCCGGCTGGCTCACCGTCCTCGTCGGCCCGTCGGCCGAGATCGGCGACGTGCTCGTGGAGGACGAGCGCATCCGGATGATCACCTTCACCGGCTCGAGCGGCGTCGGCTGGGGCATCGCCGAGCGCGCTGCCAAGAAGCGCGTGCGGCTGGAGCTCGGGAACTCGACGCCCGTCGTCGTGGCCGCCGATGCGGATCTCGACCTCGCTGCGACCAAGCTTGCCGCGAACGCCTTCTCGTTCGCCGGCCAGAGCTGCATCTCCGTACAGCGGATC
>DATFSG010000144.1:0-6368 GCA_035262765.1 Gaiellaceae bacterium
CGCGGAGAGCTCGAGCACCGGCTCGCACGCGCGGGACACTCCGGCGCCGCGCGAGCGGAGGCGCTCGCCTCGCTGGATCGGGCGGGACTCGTCGACGACGCGCGGGTTGCGGAGAGCCGGGCCGAGCTGCTTGCGCGCCGCGGTTACGGCGACGCAGCGATCCGGGCCGACCTCAGGCGCCGCCTGGTGGAGCCCGAGGCGGCCGCCGCTGCAGTCGCCGCACTCGAGCCCGAATCCGAGCGGCTGCGGCGGTTGCTGGAAGCCCAGAGCGTCACGCCGGCGCTCCTCCGGCGCTTGGCCGGACGTGGCTTCTCACGCGACGCCCTGGACGACGTTGCGTCGTCGTTTGCACAGGAGGCGTGAAACGCGTACGATGCGAAGGCATTCCATTCAGCGTTTTGCCTGCAAAACCGGCTTTTCCGAAACCACATCCGATGATCAACCACTCAGACCCGACGACTCGGAGGTCGCGCGCGAGGTAGCGCAGCGGCTTTCCGGCCGGCCTCTGCCTGCCGGAAATACGGCTTCTCGGATAGCTGCCGCGTAGGCCCGGCGCCGGATGGGACGCGCCGCCAGTGGCGGCCTCGTCCCCGACCGAGGAGCCGAGCACGTGCTGATCGGAGTCGGAATTGCCATCGGGATCGCGGTAGGCGCCGCTGTCGCTCTGCTCGCGGTCTCGGTCTTCGGCACGACCGGGGTATCGAAAGCACGCCGGATCCGCGAGCAGCTGCTCGACGACGCGCGCCGCGAAAGTGACGCGGTGCGGCGCGAGGCGCAGGTCGAGGCCCGCGAGCAGGCCGTCCGTCTGCGGAGCGAGATCGACACGGAGCTGGCCGACCGGCGAGCGCAGGTGCTGAAGATCGAGGAGCGCGTCCTGGCGAAGGAGGCCGAGATCGAGCAGAAGCTCGAGGAGCTCGCCCGTCGCGGTCAGGGGCTCGCCGACCGCGAAGAGCACATCCGTCAGCTCCAGGACGAGCTCAAGGAGACGAAGCACGCCCAGCTCGCGGAGCTCGAGCACGTCGCCGGACTGACGCAGGCCGAGGCGAGGGCGCTGCTGCTCGAGCGTGGGGAAGAGCAGGCGCGGCACGAGCTCGCGCGCCGCGTGCGGACGCTCGAGGACGAAGCGCGCGCCGAGTCGAAGCGCCGGGCCCGCAACCTCGTCGCCGACGCGCTGCAGCGCGTCGCGGCGAGTCATACCGCCGAGACCACGGTCACCGTGGTCGAGCTTCCCTCCGACGACATGAAGGGCCGGATCATCGGGCGGGAGGGCCGCAACATCCGGGCACTCGAGCACCTCACCGGCGTGGACTTCATCGTGGACGACACGCCGCACGCGGTGGTCCTGTCGTCGTTCGACGGGCTTCGGCGCGAGGTCGCCCGCCTGACCGTCACGAAGCTCCTGGAGGACGGGCGAATCCACCCGGCGCGGATCGAGGAGACCTACTACGAGTCGAAGGCGGAGGTCGAGGAGCTCGTCCGCCAGGCCGGTGAGCAAGCGGTCTTCGAGGCGAACTGCGGGCCGTTTGCCGACGAGCTCGTCCAGATCCTCGGCCGGCTCCGCTTCCGCACGAGCTACGGCCAGAACGTCCTCAAGCACACGCTCGAGGTCGTTCACCTCGCCGGGATCATGGCGACCGAACTCGAGGCGAGCGTCCAGACGGCGAAGCGCGCCGCGATGCTGCACGACATCGGCAAGTCGATGACACACGAGGTCGAGGGCTCGCACGCGCTCATCTCCGCCCAGCTCGCGCGCCGCTACGGCGAGACGCAGGGCGTCGTCCACGCCATCGAGGCGCACCACTACGAGGTGCAGCCGCAGACCGTGGAGGCCGTCCTCCTGATCGCGGCCGACGCGGTGTCAGCAAGCAGGCCGGGTGCCCGGGGCGAGAGCCTCGAGCAGTACATCAAGCGTCTCGAGGCGCTCGAGGAGCTCGCGGCGTCGAAGCACGGCGTCGAGAAGGTCTACGCCCTCCAGGCCGGACGCGAGATCCGGGTGATCGTCAGCCCGGGCGATGTCGGCGACGACGAGGCGGCGCTGCTGGCCCACGAGATCGCGCGTGAGATCGAGGACCGGCTCGAGTACCCCGGCCAGGTCAAGGTGACCGTCATCCGGGAGAGCCGCGCCGTCGAGGTTGCGAAGAACCACGCGGCAGCGCCCGCGCCGCCGCAGCCCATGCCCGCGGAGCGGGAGCAGCCCGCCGACTCGCCGATCCAGGCCGCCTGAGAACCTCAGTCGCGCTCTCATGACCCGGGAACGCTGGATGGCTCTTTGCTTCGCCCTGGGTGCGACATGTTTCCTGATCGGCCCGTTCCCCGGCTACGTGCAGCTCGTCGGCGAAGCGGCCGACGGCGTCACCTTCTTCGTCGGCTCGATCCTGTTCACCGCCGGCGGAGCGCTGCAGAGCTGGCTCGCCTGGCCCGACAGGCGCATCGCCGGAGGCGGACGCGCTGGGTGGTGGGCCGCCATCATCCAGTCAGCCGGGACGCTCTTCTTCAACGTCACCACATACCAGGCGATGCATGTCGCGCTCACGAGTCCCGAGTACAACCGGCTCGTCTGGCGACCCGACTGGCGCGGCTCGATCTGCTTCCTCGTCTCCGGTGCGATCGCCTATCGCGTCTCGCACCGCCACGCCTGGCACGGCTGGTTGCCCGTGCGCGGGGGCGCCGGGTGGTGGCAGCCGGCGGTGAACATGCTCGGCTGCGTCTTCTTCGGGATCTCCGCTGTCGCCGGTTACGTCGTGCCGGCGACCGGCTCCATGCTCGACCAGGCCGCCGCCAACTGGAACACGTCGCTCGGCGCAGCCTGCTTCCTCGTCTGTGCGCTCGACACCTTGCGCACCGACCGGGTCTCGAAGATGCCGCTCCGTCGGCGGCTCGAGCGGCTGGAGCATGAGCTCGAGGACGATCTGCGAGAGGCGACCTGAGCAGGGCTACCCTTCCGTAATGCGCCGGTACCACGTCACGACGTTCGGCTGCCAGATGAACGCTCACGACTCCGAGCGGATCAAGGGTCTGCTCGAGGAGCTCGGGCTCGGCGAGGCGCCGTCGCAGGAACAGGCGGACGTGATCGTCCTCAACACCTGCACGATCCGCGAGAAGCCCGACACGCGCTTCGCGGCTCACATGGGAAATGCGGCGAAGCTGAAGCGCGACCGGCCTGGGACGGTCGTAGCGGTGGGCGGCTGCTACGCCGAGGCGCAGCGAGAGCGCCTGTTCACGCTCTATCCGGACGTCGACGTCGCGTTCGGCCCCGGCACGATCTCCCATCTCGGCGATTGGCTCGGCGCCGGCGGCGAGGGAGTTGCCCGCGGCGCGTTCGGAACCGGCGAGGAGCGGGCATTCGCCGCCCGGCTTCCCGTCCATCGCGAGCGACGCTTCCAGGCCTGGGTGCAGGTCTCGATGGGCTGCAACTCGGTCTGCTCCTACTGCATCGTCCCAGCCGTCCGCGGCCGCGAGACCTCGCGGCGGCCCGGCGAGATCCTCGCCGAGGTCGAGCAGCTCGCCATGGATGGCGTCCGCGAAGTGACGCTGCTCGGCCAGAACGTCAACTCGTACGGCCGCGACGTGGGCTCGAGCTTCAGTGAGCTCCTGCGCGCCGTCGATGGCGTGCCGGGGATCGAGCGGATCCGCTTCACGAGCCCGCATCCGAAAGATTTCCGCCGCGACGTGATCGCCGCGATGGCGAAGTGCGCCGCGGTCTGCGAGCACGCGCACCTGCCGCTCCAGTCGGGTTCGAGCCGCATCCTGAAGGCGATGCGGCGGACGTACTCGCGCGAGCGCTACCTGCGGCTTGTCGTGGAGCTGCGGGCCGCGATCCCGGACCTCGCGCTCACGACCGACATCATCGTCGGCTTCCCGGGCGAGACCGGCGACGACTTCCGTGAGACGCTCGAGGTCGTCGAGGAGGTCGGGTACGACGGCGCCTTCACATTCGTCTACTCGCCGCGCGCGGGCACGGAGGCGGCCGCGATGGCCGACCAGGTGCCCGACGAGCTGAAGCGCCAGCGCATCGAACAGCTTGTCGAGGTCGTGCAGCGCGTCGCCGCCGAGCGGAACGCCGATCGCGTGGGGATGATCGAGGAGGTGCTCGTCGAAGGCCCGAGTCGCACCGAGCCGGAGCTCCTGCGCGGCCGGACGCGCCGGAACACGACGGTCAACTTCCGCGGCAGCGCGGCCGCCGGCGATCTCGTCCCGGTGACGATCGAGGCCGCGACGTCGACGACCCTCGCCGGCACTCAGCTTGCAGCAGTTGCGGCCTAGGGATCTCGTCTGGGACGGCTGTCTCAACGTCCGTGAGCTCGGCGGCCTGCCGACGCGGGACGGCGGTGAGACCCGGTTCGGAGCAGTGGTCCGGGCGGACAGCGTCCGCGAGCTCAGCGAAGACGGCTGGCAGGCGCTCGTCGCTCACGGCATCCGGACCGTGGTCGACCTTCGCGGGGATCACGAACGGGCTGAGGACCCGCCGGCCGAGCTCCCCGTCGCGGTCGTCCACGCGCCGTTCATGGAGACGAGCGAGGCCGAGCTGGAGGAGATCCGAGCCAATCTGAAGACGGTTGCCGTGGCCACACCCGACCCTGCGACCAGGGCTCGCGATGCGTACGTCATCTTTCTCGAGCGGTTCCGGCCGAGCGTGGCAGGGGCCGTGCGCGCCGTCGCGGACGCGCCGGCGGGCGGGGTTGTCATCCACTGCGTCGCCGGCAAGGACCGAGCGGGGCTGCTCGCCGCGTTTCTGCTTCACCTCGCCGGCGTGGACGACGCCGACATCGACGCTGACTACGCGCTGAGCGAGGAGCGGTTGCGCCCGCGCCACGAGGAGTGGTTCGCGGCCGCCGAGAGCGAAGAGGAGCTCGAACGGCTCAAGCGGATCGTGCGCTCGCCGGCCGGGGCGATGGTCGGCTTGTTCGCCGAGCTCGAGCGCCGCTACGGCAGCGTCGAGGCGTACCTGCGCGGGGCCGGCGTGACGGACGAGGAGATCGAGCTCGTCCGCGCGCGCCTCCGTGGCTGAGCTCGTCATCGGCCTCTTCGGGCCGACCGCGAGCGGGAAGTCGGACGTGGCGGCCGCCGTCACGGAGCTGATGCCGGCCCAGGTCGTCTCGGCAGACGCGATGCAGGTCTACGACGGCCTGCCGATTCTCACCAACCGCTCGCCACACCCGGAGCGGCTCGTCGGTATGTGGCCGCTCTCGCACGTCGCGTCCGTGGGCGAGTACGCGCCGCTCGCGCACGCGGCGGTCGACGAGATCCTCGACACGGGGAAGACGCCGCTCGTCGTCGGCGGGACCGGGCTCTACTTCCGGGCGGCCCTTGCGGAGCTCGAGCTGCCACCGGCGCCCGCGGCCGGCGCGCGAGAGCGCTGGGAGCGGCTCTACGACGAAGAAGGTTCGGACGCGGCGCATGCGCGGCTGACCGAGCTTGATGCGGCGGCCGCAGCGCGAGTTCACCCCAACGACCGCCGGCGTGTCGTGCGCGCGCTCGAGCTCGCAGAGGCAGGCACGTCGCTCGTCCCGCTGGCGGACGCACTGTTCGGCGGCGCCTGGCGGCACCCGACCCTCCTCGTAGGGCTCGACGTGCCGAAGCCCGAGCTGGAACGGAGGATCGCGGCACGGACGCGAAGCATGTTCGAAGCGGGCGTCGAGGACGAGGTGCGCAATGCGCTGCTGGTCGAGCCGTCCGCGACCGCCGAGAAGATCATCGGCCTCCGGGAGGTGGCGACGCTTCCGCACGAGGAGGCGATCGAGGCGCTGGTGGTTCGCACGCGCCGCTACGCCGCCTATCAGCGCAAGTGGCTGCGCCGCCTCGACGGCCTCGTTATGGTCGCGGCCGACCGACCGCCGGAGGAGACCGCAGCTGAGATCGTCGCGCTGGCACGCACACGGGAACATCTATCTCGTCCATGAGGGGCCTGCGGGCGACCTCGACCTGTCCGGCACGGACGGTGCGGTCGAGGTGCTGTCCGTCGACGGCAACGACGTCACGATCGGCATCGTCAACCCGGACGGCTCGCGGGCGGAGATGTCCGGCAACGGGACGCGTATCGCAGCGGCCTGGCTCATGTCCCGCACCGGCTCTGCGGAGGCGCGTGTGCACGTCGGGCCGCGCACAGTCGCCGTGCGGCGGACGGAGGACGGCCTCTACGAGTCCGAGCTCGGCCCGGTCGAGGTCGGGGAACCGGAGGTGGTCGACGGCATCGCGCTGATCGCGGTGTCCGTGGGCAATCCCCATGCCGTGGTGACCGGGGACCCGAGCCGGATCGGGGAGCTCGGCCCGCGGCTCGAGGTGCACCAGCGCTTCCCGGAGCGGACGAACGTCCAGGTCGCGCGCGTCGAGCGGCCGGGCGAGGTGACCGCTCGCGTATGGGAGCGCGG
>DATFSG010000145.1:0-28676 GCA_035262765.1 Gaiellaceae bacterium
GGTTTCCCGTGCTGATCGTCACGTTCGCAGACCCCATCGTGGGATTGGTGGCGAAGGCCCACAGCTTCAAGGCTTTCTGTTCGGTCGTGCACGAGACCGTCCGCCGGACTTGCGTCTCGACCCGGTGGCCCGCAGCCGCGAAGGGAGCCCCTGCGGCGAGGGCCGCCGCAAGCGCCAGAACGACAAGCCCGATCGCAGAACGGGTTTGCATGTGCGCGAACCTACTAGAAGGTCGGTCGCGGAGCCACAATCTCCCGGTCCGCGTAGGGCTCTTCCACGAGCCGCGGCGGGGGCTCGTCGCGCTCCTGCGTCACGAGCTGCCGGAGCGGCACCGCCGGCGCGAGCAGGGCAAGCGCGGCGAAGGGATAGAACCACGGGATGTACGTGTAGAGCCAGTACGTCACGACCAACTCGAAGCCGGCGAGGAGCACCGCCGTGAGCGCGGCGAGCTGCAGCGGCGACTTGCGACTCGGGAAGAACGCAAAGACGATCGCGCCCGCGATGAGCAGCGCCTGCAGGACGTGCTGGACGATGTGGAGATCGGGCAGCCCGCGCGCGTGGTACTGGCCCCAGTCCCAGAGCGACCACGGCGCCGCGCGCCCGATCTGGAACCCGACCGTCCGCGTCCAGAAGACGTGCGCCTCGTGGAGCGGATTCGGCGCGAGCAGCAGGATCGAGAAGACTGCGAGCGTGGCGGCAACGAAGCCCAGCGCGAAGCGCCAGCTCGGCCTTCGGCCCGGGTAGGTGAGCCAGAGCGGCACGACGAGCAGGGACGCGAACTTCGTCCAGCCCGCCATCGCCGCCAACACGCCGCGTGCCGCCGGTCTCGAGACGAGCCAGAAGCCCCAGATGAGGAAGCAGGGCATGATCGCGTCGTTCGTGTTCGAGTTCGAGACGTACTGGGTGAAGGGATACGCCGCCCAGGCGAACGCGAGCACGGCCCCGAGCCGCTGGCCACCGAAGCGCAGCCCGACGAGGAAGAGGCCGAGCAGCGTGAGCAGGTCGAACGCGATCGACGTGAAGTGAGCCGCCGGCAGGTCGTCCCACTTCCCCGTCCAGCCGAGGATCGCCCAGCCGGGAAGGTACGACTCGTACGCGACCGGTCCGTACGTGTCCCCTTCCGGGTTCGCGGCCTCGCAGCGGCCGTTCGTCTGGATCCAGTCGCGGATCTCGCCGGAGGAGTCCGCCGGCCCGCAGGACTTCTTCGTGTTCTCGACGGGGAAGTTCCCCCACGGAGCCGTCCCGGTGCCGATCCGCTGAGCACCGATCACGCCCGAGTAGCCGACGTCGATCACGTTCGAGCGCTCGATGTTGAGCCCGATCCGGAAGCCCATGAGGAAGATCGTGGCGCCGAGCAGCACCCAGATCGGCCAGCGCGGCATGCCCGGCGTGCCGCGGTTGCGGAAGCCGATCCACGTCCCGCGCAGCACCACCCAGATCAGCAGCGGATAGAAGAGCGGCACCGCCGCGAAGACGTGCCCGTGGTTGAAATACCAGAGCGAGGCCGTGGGCGAGAGCAGGAAGAGCAGGTCGAGGTTGCGGAGCGAGAGCAGTCGCTTCCAGTCGGCGAGTCCGACGAGGAAGATGAGGCAGAACGCTCCCCAGACCCACGGGTTGTTGATGGTGCTGCCGCCGAAGGCGCCGGGCGTGCCGCGCGCCATCCCCCACGCCACCTGCGGGCCTGTGAACGCCTCCGTCACGGCGCCGGTGGCGTCGACCACCGTGCCCTGGGCGATCTCGCCGGCCTTCCCCCACCAGATCTTGACGGTCCACTCGTTGGTCTTCGGGTCGTACGTCACGTCGTGGCTGCGGCCGGCCTTCGGATAGCGCGAGAGCCAGGCCGCGACGCTCGGGTGGCGCTCGAAGATCGCCAGAGCTTGTTTCTGGGTGAGCGACTGGCGCGGCTGCGCCGGGACGAGCGGCGTCTGGATGAGATGGCCCTTGCCGTCGAAGACCGGGGCCGTGGCGGTGGAGCCGGTCGCGGCGAACGCCGCCGGAGCAAGCACGGCGACGGCGACCGCGGCGGCGAGTACGGCGGTGAGGCGACCCCTCACTCGAGGAAGGCTACGGATGGCGACGGAACGACCAGAGCTTGTTGCCGACGAAGTTGAGCGGCGTCACGAGCATGATCGCGATGGCCTGCGCGAGCAGCCTGCCGAGCCCGCCGTAGACGATCAGCAGATGGAGGATCAGGAGGTTCGCCCCGAGCGCGGCGAGCGAGACGACGAAGAAGCGCATCCCCTGGACCCCGACGTGTCCCCGCTCCTCACGGAACGTCCAGAGCCGGTTCCAGATGTAGTTGCTCGTCACAGCGACGAGGAACGAGCACGTCGCGGCCAGCAGATAGTGGAGCCCCGCGTGCAGCAGCGCGTCGTAGACCGCCAGGTTGATGAGATAGCCGACCGCGCCTACTACGCAGAACTTGCCGAGCTGCTGCCAGTTGCGGACGGAAAGGAGCGACGCGACCAGACGCGGCCGCGGAGGCGGGAGGGTGGCGGCCGGACGTCCCACTGTCGCCCGCGAGGGTACCGCCTGATGCGGCTCAGGCCGTGGAAACATGCTCGACATCCCGCTCCACCTCGACGCTGCCGTCGGGGGAAACGAGGAGGTCGCCGACCTCGTCGCCGAGGAGGTCGCGCAGGGACCGCGAGCGATCGCGGTAGAAGTCGACGTTGTCGAGCAGTAGGAGCGCCGAGTTCACCTCGATCGCGTCCTCTCGAACGTCCGCCGCCGCGAACACGAGGAAGCGGCTCGTCTCGTCACGGCAAAGCACGACGAAGCCGAGCGCGCGCCACTCCGTCGGGTCCAGGAGCAGGTCGACCGGCTGGCCGAGACGGATCCCGTTGAGCCGCACCGGCAGTTGCAGCAGCTCGATGGCTGACCTCGACCCCATGTCTCCATCGTTCCTCACCCGTCGGCTGGCGCAAAAAACTCGGCCACGAGCGGCACGAACCGGCAGGGAACCGTGCGCCGGACGGCCGGGCCTTCGGGCGTCCGCACCACGACCTCGAGCCACTGGCCGCTCGAGCCGCCCACCGGGACGACGAGGCGGCCGCGCGGCTCGAGCTGGTCGTAGAGCGCAGGCGGCGCCTCGAGCGCGGCGGCGGCGACAGCAATGCCGGAGAACGGCGCGTGCCCGGGGAGACCGCGCGTGCCGTCGCCGACGTGGAGGTGGACGCGGTCCTCGTAGCCGGCGGCCGCGAGACTCGCGCGCGCGCGCTCCGCGAGCTCGGGGATCCGCTCGATCGTGTGCACCTCGCCGGCCAGCTCTGCGAGCACGGCTGCCTGGTAGCCCGAGCCGGTGCCGACGTCGAGCACGCGCTCCTCGCCCTGAAGCGCGAGCTGCTCGCAGATCAAGGCGACCATGTACGGCTGGGAGATCGTCTGGTCGCCGCCGATCGGCAGCGCGGCGTCTGCGTATGCGTCCTCCCACAGCTCGCGCGGAACGAAGAGCTCGCGCGGCACGCGTCCCATAGCTGCGAGCACGCGCTCGTCCTCGATGCCGCGACGGCGCAGCTGCCACTCGACCATCCGGGCGCGCTCCTCAGCGGACACCTGCGAGAGCCTCCATCGACTCGGGCACCGCGACGCCGAAGTGCGCGAGCACGGCCGGAGCGACGTCGGTGATCCGGTGCAGCTCGGCCTTGAGCCCGACGGTCACGACCGGCACGAACGAGTCCCCCGCGACGAGCGAGCCGTGACTGCCGCCGCCGGCGTGATGGCGCCCGCCGAGGTCGGCGAGTTCCCAGCCCTCGGCTGCGGAGACGAGCAACTCGCCCGCATTCGGGTTGGCGAGCGCCGAGCGGGCGCGCCAGACGACGTCCGGGTGCTCGAGCTTCTCGACCGGGGCGTCCGCGCCGTCCCGCCGGGCGATGACCTCGTCCCCCTCGAGGCGAAGCGAGACGTCGACCGCGGCGAACCCGTCCAACCGCCGCGCAAGCTCAGCGGCGTCGACCCGTGCGCCCGGGAGGAGGTAGACCTGCCCGACGCGGTTCGATGCGGTCACGACGACCTCGCCGCGGAGATCCGCGAAGGGCTCCTCCAGGCGAGCGGCCTGCTCGACCCGAGTCTGGCCGTGGTCGGAGAGGAGCACGACGGCATAGCGCTCGAGGAACTGCTCCGGCCCGCCTCCCGAGTCGAGCAGCGTGCGGATCGCCGCGTCGGCCTGCTCGAGTGCCTCGTCGGCCGCCGCACCGTCCGGTCCGGCCGCATGCGAGGCGAAGTCGTAGCCGGAGAGGTAGTACGCAAGGAAGTCGAACCCGTCGCGTGTGACGAGCCAGCGCCCGACCGCGGCGGCGTAGGTGTCGACCGAGCCGGCCCGACGGCTGCGGACAGCGAACGGCGCTCCCGTCCGGTCGGACTCGAACAGCCCGTAGTAGAAGAACCGCCGCGGCCCATGAGTGGCGCGGTTCAGCCCGGGAACGGTCGGCAGGTAGCGGTGTCGTCCGCGGTAACAAGTGATGTTCACCGCGCCGGCGACGAGGCCGGCATCCTCGAGCGCCTCGTAGACGGTGACAGCGTCACGAGAGAGCTGACGCTCGTTCATGTTGAAGATCGTGTCGACGACCGACTGTGAGAGCCCCGCCTTGCGCAGGGCCGCGAAGGAGGAGCCGTACTCCACGATCCGGCGTTCCTGGCGGTTCCACCAGACGAGCGAGGGGATGTGGTGGACGCCCGGCCCAGCTCCGGTGGCGATGGAAGAGAGGCAGACGGGGGTGAGAGAGGGGAAGACCGAGGTCGCACGGCGGTAGTCGCCGTGCCGGGCGAGGAAGGCGAGAGCCGGCGCGCGACCGCCCTCGACCGCGCGCTCGAACGCGGCCGGGGTCAGGCCGTCGACGACGATGAGGACGAGCTTCTTCGGCACGCGGGACTACTCGTCCCGCGCAAGCGTCCGCAAACCGGCGTACCGCTCGGGCTGTGCCCGCCGGAGGCGAAAGGCGAGCACGGGCAGTGCGACCGCGATGACGTAACCGAACGCCGGGATCCAGGCGAGCACCGCGACGACGAACGCCGCGCCGGCGACCAGCGTCCCCGTACCGCCCCGCGTCCCGCCGCGTCTGCGCGCGCCGCGCACGATCAACGACGCGACGAGCAGCCCGAGCAGGGCTCCGACCGCGCCCAACACGACGTCCTCCCAGCCGCCGGGCGCGTACTCGTCGATGCCGAAGCCGACGAGAGCGCCCGCGCCCACCGCGACGACGGCCGCGGTGATGAGGATCGCGCGCTCACCCGCGCCGACGGCGGCGGCGATGAGGATCCCCGCAGCGGCGCCGAGCCCCGCGCTTACTCCGATCCAGTACCACGAACCCACGCGGGAACCGTAACCGCGGGGGCCTCTCGTCCGTTGTTCGGCCAGATCCCGCAGAGGAGGCCAACTTGACCCCAATGGAACGCCCGCTACTTGTCTTCTTCACCTCTCAGCGCTCGGGCCCGGCCCGGCGGATGGAGAGCCTGCTCGCGCACATCGCCCGCAAGGAGCGCGGCCGGCTGCGCGTGAGCAAGGTCGACGTGGACGACCGGCCCGACCTCGCGGAGCGCTTCCAGGTGGATCAGGTGCCGTCGCTCGCGCTCGTGATCGAGAAGCGGATCGTCTCGCGGCTCGACGGACGCGCGACGGCGCCGCAGATCGAGTCGATGCTCGAGCCGTACCTCGGTGGCGAGCCAGAGCCCGCCGAGGCAGTCGCCTAGCCCTCGCCCTCGAGCCGGGCGATCACCGCAAGCCCGAAGTCGGCGGCGCGCTTGCCGTCGATCACGCGGTGATCGAACGTGACCGAGACGTTCCCCATCCGGCGGACGACGACCTCTCCGTCCCGCACGACCGCGCGTTCCTCGATCCGGTGGATGCCGAGGATGGCCACCTCGGGATGGTTGATCAGCGGCGTCACGAACAGGCCGGCCGCCTTGCCTGCGCTCGTGATGGTGAACGTGCCGCCGCGCAGCTCCTCGGGCTTCAGCGTCCCGGCATTGGCGCTCTCGGCGAGGCGCTTCACCTCGGCGTCGAGCTCGTCGAGCGAGATCTGGTCCGCGCCGTGGACAACCGGGACGACGAGCCCCTGGTCGGTCTGGACGGCGACCCCGACGTCGTAGTGGTCGAGCAAGACGAGCTCTCGGTCCTCGACGCGCGCGTTCAGCTCCGGGAACTCGCGTAGCGACTCGGTGACGGCATGGAGCACGAGCGGCACGAGCCGCTTCAGATCCGTGTCCGAGAAGTCGCACTCCTCGACCCAGGTCACCGCCGGGATCTCGTGCGCGCGCGTCAGGTGCTCGAACATCTGCCGCTTGATGCCGTGGAGCTGGACGTGCTCGCCTTCGGTCGCGGGCTTGCCGCCGCCCACCGCGGCGCGCACGTCCTCTTCGGTGATCCGTCCCTGCGGCGCGGTGCCGGTCACGTCGGCGAGATCGACGCCGAGCTCGGCCGCGACCTTGCGGACGAGCGGCGTCGCGCGAACCTTCTCGCCGGTGGCCGGCCGCGGCGCCTTCTGCTGTGGCACCGGCTCGGCGCGCGGCTGTGCCACGTCTTCGGGCTCGGGCGCGGCGCCGTCGCCGCCGCCTATGACGACGAGCACGGTGCCAACCGGCACGACCTCGCCTTCGGGCACGAGGATCCGGGAGACGGTTCCGCCCGCCGGCGACGGGATCTCGACCGTCGTCTTGTCGGTCGCGATCTCGACGAGCGGCGCGTCCTCGGCGATCTCCTGGCCCTCCTCGACGAGCCAGCGGGCAATCTCGCCTTCGGTCAGGCCCTCGCCGAGGTCGGGCAGCTTGAACTCATAGGCCACGGGGCGCAGTTCTAGCGGATCGCGTCGTCTCTGAGCACGGCGTGGACACCCTTTACCTGGTTCACGACCTGCGTGACCCGAAGATCGACGGCCACGCTCGCGAGCGCGAGGCACTCCTGCCGCGAAGCGCCGAGCTCCCGCTCCATCAGGTCGAGCATCGTCGCGAGCGCCTGCTCGGCGGCCGCATCGAGGTCCTCGTCGAAACCGAACGCCAGCCAGGAGTCTGCGGTGCGGGCGATCGGCGAGCGGAGCTCGTGATCGACGACGTCGAGCGTGAGCATCGCGCGCTCGAGCGGGCACTCGATCGCGGTGCCCGAGACCTCGCCGTCTCCCTGCGCCCCGTGCCCGTCTCCGGCCATGAGCCAGGCGCCGTCGACGGGAATCGGGAGATAGAGGGTCGTTCCGGCGACGAGCTCCTTGCAGTCGATGTTCCCGCCCCAGCGCCGCGGCGGAGTCGTGGAGTGCTCGCCCGGCTCCGGCGGCGGCATGCCAATCACGCCGAGGAACGGGGTCGAGCGGACGCGGCGTTCGCCGAGCTGCCACCAATCGCCGTCACGCGACCACGTGAACGTCTCGCCGTCGGCCCACGTCCTTCCCCAGTCGCGCGGCACGACCTCGTCGATGTCCACAACGAGGGTCTGACCTGCGCGCGCGCCGCGCACCTCGACCGGGCCGTAGAGCGCGTGGCCGGCGCCTTCGGGCCGGTCCGGCTCGACGTCGGCGTCCCAGAACCAACCGGCGTTCGGCACCTGGAACGTCACCGAGCCGCCGGGGTCGATCGTCTCGAGCGGCTCGTAGTCGCGGGAGAACCAGCCTCTCACGCGCGCGGCTCCTGGATCCACGCGTCCGCCGGCGCGAGCAGGACACGCAGGCCGATCCGCGATCCGTCCTCGCCGCGGAACTCCCAGAGCGAAACCGCCTGCTCGTCGCCGCTCAGCTCAGGCGCGACCTCGGCCGGAACGTAGCCGCCTTGCAGACGCCGCTCGGCGTCCCAGACGGCGACCGCGTTCGGGTCGTGCTCGTTCTCCGGCTCCCGGACAAGCGCCAGCCTGCGGCCGGGCGCGAAGCCGTCGTCCTGCAACGCGTCGGCGCGGTACGACGCGCCCGCGAGCTTGACGACGCGCACTCGCGGGTCGTCCCACTTCATCGCGTCTCCCGTCGCGGCGTCGCGCAGCCAGTAGCCCGACTCGCCGCGCTCGAGCCAGATGCGAAGACGAGGCTCAGAACTCGAGGAGCTTCCGAGCGGCACCGACCACGCGCTCCACGGAAGGCATGTAGCGATCCTCGATCTTCCAGTAGGGATACGGCACGTCGAAGCCGGTCACGCGCAGCACCGGCCCGTGCAGGTCGAGGATCGCCTTCTCCGCGAGGATGGCCGCGATCTCGGCGCCGAAGCCCGCGGTACGCGGCGCTTCCTGCACGACGACGGCGCGGCCGGTCTTTGACGCCGAAGCGAGCAGCGCGTCCTCGTCGAGCGGCCGCAGCGAGCGAAGGTCGAGAACCTCGACCGTGGCCTCGCCCTCGAGCGCATCGGCCGCGCGCTCGCAGACCGGCACCATCGCGCCGTAGGCAACGAGCGTCACGTCCGTCCCCTCGCGCGCGAGCCGCGCCTCGCCCAAAGGCACGACGTGCTCGCCCTCGGGCACCTCCTGCTTCTCGCCGCGGTAGATGAGCTTCGGCTCGAGCACGACAACGGGATCGGGGTCGCGAATTGCCGCTGCGAGCAGGCCTTTTGCGTCGGCCGGGGTCGACGGGATTGCAACCTTCACGCCGGGCGTGTGGACGTAGTACGCCTCGGGCGAGTCGTCGTGGAGCTCAGGCGCTCGCACGCCGCCGCCGTACGGCATCCGCACGACGAGCGGGAACTCCATCTGACCGCCGGTGCGCCAGCGGTAGCGGCCGACGTGGGTGATCAGCTGGTCGAGACAGGGATATGAGAACGCGTCGTACTGCATCTCGCAGACCGGCTTCCACCCGGCCATACAGAGCCCGACCGCGCTGCCGAGGATCCCGGCCTCGGCGAGCGGCGTGTCGACGCAGCGGTTCTCGCCGAAGCGCTCGCGCAGCCCGGCCGTCGCGCGGAAGACGCCGCCCGCGCGGCCGACGTCCTCGCCCATCACCATCACCATGTCGTCGCGGGCGAGCTCGACATGGAGCGCGTCGTTCACGGCCTCGACGAGGAACTTCTCAGCCATCCCAGCCCTCACGGAGGTTCGGCGGCGGGAGGACGTACGCGTTGTCGAAGACGAGCTCGGGATCGGGCTCCGGCTCGGCCTCGGCCTGGGCGATCCCGGCGCGCATGATCTCGAGCGCCTCGTTCTTGATCTCCTCCACGGTCGCGTCGTCGAGCACGCCGAGGCGTCGGAGATAGGCCTCGTAGCGGCCGACGCACTCGTTGCGCTTCTCCTCCTCGACGCGGTCGAGGTCGATGTAGGCGCGCGGGTCGTCGGCCGTCGCGTGCGGCGCCGCCCGATACGAGACGGCCTCGATGAATGTCGGCCCGCCTCCGCCACGCGCGCGCTCGACTGCCTCGCGCGTCGCCTCGTACACAGCGAGCACGTCGCCGCCGTCGACGCGCACGCCCGGCATCCCGTAGCCGACTGCCTTGTCGGCGAGCGTCTCGGCGTGCGTCTGCGCCTCGAGCGGCGTCGATATCGCCCAGTGGTTGTTGTTGCAGAAGAGGATCAGCGGCGCCTGCATCACGCCCGCGAGGTTGGCGCCCTCGTGGAAGGAGCCCTCGCTCGTCGCGCCGTCGCCGAAGTACGTGATCGCCACGGTTGAGTTGCCCTTCAACTTCTCGCCCCACGCGAGTCCGGCGGCGTGCGAGACGTGCGTCGCGATCGGGACGCAGATCGAGGCGACGCGGTACTCCGCCGGGTTCCACCAGCCGGCCGGATGGCCGCGCCACCAGTGGAGGACGGTGCTCGCCGGGATCCCGCGCAGCAATCCGATCGCCGACTCGCGGTAGCTCGGGAAGATCCAGTCCTCGTCCGCGAGCGCGTGCACGGAGCCGGCCTGCATCGCCTCGTGGTTCCAGAAGATCGCGTAGGTGCCGATCCGGCCCTGGCGGTGGTAGACGACCGAGCGCTCGTCGTACGTGCGCAGCAGGATGAGCGAGCGGTAGATCGCGAGGAGGTCGTCGGGGCCGAGGCCGTCGACCTCGCGCTCCTCGTCGATCACGCGCTGTAGGTCACGTTCCTCGGGAGCTACCTTCGCCACGGCCGCGAAGCCTACTGTGGCCGAGACGTAGGATCGGCCGATGGAACGCAAGCAGCCGGATCTCGTCTTGATCGTGGCGCGCTCGTTCGCAACCAAGCTGGCGACACCCACGCTCATCATCGACGCACGCGGCGACCTCGTGTACTTCAACGACGCAGCCGCCGAAGTACTTGGAAGCTCCTATCTCGACCTCGGCGAGCTGCAGGCATCGCACTGGCAGGAGCTGTTCGCGCCCCGGACGCTGGACGAGGAGCCGATGACCCCGGAACAGACGCCGGGCGGCATCGCGCTGCTGGAGCGACGGCCGGTGCACGACTCGTTCGCGTTCCGCGGCCTCGACGGCCGAGAGCGCGAGATCACTGTGACTGCTCTGCCCCTCTACTCGCGCCCGGACGAGATCGTCGGGGTCATGTCGATCTTCTGGGAGCTTCCGGCGGCGCCGTGATCGCCCGTGTCTGGGGCGCTCGGGGTTCGTTGTCGGCGCCGGGACCGGCGACCGTCGAGTACGGCGGAAACACATCCTGTGTCGAGCTCGAGCTGGCCGACGGCACGACTCTGATCCTCGACGCAGGCTCAGGGATCCGCGAGCTCGGCCAGCGGCTGCTCGAGCGGGAGCACGGTGAGCTGCACATCTGCCTCACTCACCTCCACCTCGACCACGTCGAGGGGCTCGGCTTCTTCGCGCCGCTCTGGCGGGCCGGGTGGAAGCTGCGCTTCTGGGGGCCACCGTCGACGACGGCGACGCTCCGGGAGCGCGTCTCTCGGTACCTGTCGCCACCGCTGTTTCCGATCGGCCTCTCTGAGGCCCCGGCGGAGGCCGTCTTCGAGGACGTTCCGCGCGAGCCGTGGCGCGTCGGGAGCGCGGTCGTCGAGGCCCAGTCGGTCGAGCATCGAGGCCCGACGCTGGGCTACCGGATCGAGGAGGAGGGTCACGTGCTCGCCTACCTGCCCGACCACGAGCCGTACCTGACCGCAGCGTTGGACGACGACCCGCAGTGGGTCTCCGGCTGGGCGCTCGCGGCGGGCGCGGACATCCTCTTCCACGACTCGCAGTACACCGACGAGGAGTACCCACAGCGGCTCGGCTGGGGGCACTCGAGCGTCGCCCACGCGGCGGCTTTCGCTCGCGCGTCCCAAGTCCGACAGCTCGCGATGTTCCACCACGATCCCATGCGTTCCGACCGCGAGCTCGAAGCTCTTCATGACGAAGTAGCTGAAAGCCTGCATAACGACCAAGAGCAGCCACTGATCGCCCGCGAAGGTCTGGAGATCGCCCTTGGCACCGACCGCCACCGTGGCGCATGATCCTTGCATGAGGCCTGCGGCACTCACATGGATTTACTGAGCGCATGAGCCTGCTCGTGGAGTCACCCCTCCTCGAGGGCCAGGGCGAGGTGCTGAAGCCCTACGTCCCGAGGCTGTTGATCGAGTGGATGCGCGACGACCCGGAGCGGAATCACCTCCCGCTCGACGGCTCGCTCGCCTTTGTCGACATCTCGGGATTCACAGCGCTCACCGAGCGGTTGGCACGTAAGGGGAAGATCGGCGCCGAGCTGATGCGCGACACGCTCGACGGCGTCTTCCGGGCGCTGCTCGATGAGGCATACGACTGGGGCGCCGGCCTCCTCAAGTGGGGCGGCGACGCACTGTTGCTCCTCTTCGACGGTCCGGGCCACCCCGAGCGCGCCTGCCGTGCGATGTGGGAGTTACAGCGAACCATCGAACGCGTCGGGCGCCTGAAGGTCTCGGGCGGCACCGTCACGCTCCGCATGTCGATCGGCGTGAGCACCGGAACGATCGACTTCTTCACCGCGGGAAGCGTCCACCGCGAGTTGCTCGTTGCCGGCCCGGTCGCGACCGAGACCGTCTCGATCGAGGCGGTCGCCGACGCAGGTGAGATCGGTATCAGCCCGGGCCTCGCCGCGTTGCTCGACCCGGCGTCTGTCGGCCCGCGGAAGGAGGATTCCTTCCTCCTGGCGGCGCCGCCGGACGTCGAGCGCGATCGAGCCCCGGACGTCGGTCGCGTGAGCGGGCTCATGGTCGCATCGTGCATTCCGATCGCGGCACGGGCGCACGTCCTGCTGGAGCGGAGCGAGCCGGAGCACCGGACGATCACGGCGGCGTTCATCGACATGATGGAGACGGACGAGTTGCTCGCCCGCCTGGGGCCGGAAGCGTTCACCGAAGCGCTCGATGAGCGCATCCGGTCGATCCAGGAGGCGGCATTCCGCCACGAGGTTCCCTTCTACGAGACCGACATCGGCAAGGGCAGCGTGAAGGCGCTCCTCACGGCCGGCGCCCCGGCGAGCACCGGGCATGACGAGGAGCAAGTGCTGCGGACACTGCGCGAGGTCATGGACCAGCCTGGCGTCATCCCGATGCGGGTGGGGGTCAACACGGGCAAGGTCTTCACCGGCGACTTCGGGCCTCCGTACCGCAGGTCGTACCGGGTCTTCGGCGACGCCATTAACACGGCTGCGCGTGTCATGAGCCGCGCCGAGGCGGGCCAGATCCTCGCGACCGAGGTCGTGCTCGATCGCTCGCGGACAACGTTCGAAAGCACTCCGATCGAGCCGTTCAAGGCCAAGGGGAAAGCGGAGCTCGTCAGAGCCTCGATCGTCGAGGCCATCATCGGCCGCAAGGAGGAGCGAGCCGCCGAAACGCCCCTGATCGGCCGAGACCAGGAGCTGAGTTCCCTCGTGAGCGTCGTCGACGACGTCCACCGTGGCAATGGCTGGGTGATCGAGCTCGCAGGCGCCGCCGGCCTGGGCAAGTCGCGACTCGTCGGCGAACTGATCGACCGCTACGGCGACCTGCGCGTGCTGCACTCACGCTGCGAGGAATACGAGGCGTCGACGCCGTACTACGTGCTCCGCGCGCCGATGCGAGCCGCGCTCGGCCTCGGACCCGGCGCGGACGCGCGAACGGTCGAGCGGCACCTGAGGGAGACGGTCGCGCGGGTCGAGCCCGAGCTCGTCCCCTGGGTACCGCTGCTCGGGGTCCTGCTGGGGCTCGAACTGCCGCCGACAGCCGAGACTCGCGCACTCGATGAGCGCTTCCTGCGCGACACGCTCGCCGACGTCGCGCTCCGCTTCCTCGCCTCAACCCTCGCGGGAACGCCGACGCTCCTCGTCGTCGAGGACGCGCAGTTCGCCGACGAGGCCAGCGCCGACCTCCTGAGCCGGCTGTCGCAAGCGGCCGCCGGCCTGCGCTACGCGCTCCTGCTTACACATTCGGGACTGGAATCGACGTGGGCGACCTTCGAGGCGGAAGGACTGCGCTGCCTCAGGCTGACGATGCTGCCCCTCACCCCGGCGCATGCGGTCGAGGTCGTCCAGCAGGCGACCGACGAGCAGCCGCTCTCGTCTTATGACGTCGAACTGATCGCAGAGCGGTCGGCCGGGAACGTCCTCTTCCTCTTCGAGCTGCTCGACATGGTGCGCAAGACCGGGACGACAGACGCTCTCCCGGACTCGGTCGAGGCAGTCGTTGCTGCAGACATCGACCGGCTCGCTCCGCCCGACCGGATGGTACTCCGCTATGCGTCCGTGCTGGGAGCGAGTTTCGACCCGGATCTCCTGCAAACGGCCCTCCACGACGAGGTCCGACTGGACGCAGAGCTCTGGGATCGTCTGCGTGGGCTCGTCAACCCGGATCCGGACGGTGGGATGCGCTTCCGCAACACGCTCGTTCGCGACGCGGCCTACGAGGGACTGCCGTTCCGGCGGCGGCGCCAGCTCCATGGTCGGGTCGCGGAGGCGATCGAGGTCGCGCCGGACGCGGTCGAGGAGGAGGCTGGGTCGCTCGCGCTTCACTACTCGGAGGCGGGTCGCCACGAGAAGGCGTGGTACTACGGACGCCTCGCGGCAGACAGGGCGCGAGCGGTGGCGGCCTATGTCGAGGCCGCCCGCTTCTACGAGCTCGCGCTCGCCTCGGGCCGTTTCGTAGGGGGTGTCCGAGGCGAGGACAGAGCGCGTGTGTGGGTTGCACTAGGTGACGCGAGAGAGTCCGCGGGGTTCTTCGATGCAGCCTTCTCTGCCCTCGTCCGAGCGACCCGATTGTTCGCCGCCGACCCGGTGGAGCAAGCGCGGGTCTTCAGACTGCGTGCCCGAGCTCGGATGCGGAAGGGCGCCTACATCGCAGCCCTGCGCGAGACGGCGACCGGACTGAGGGTCGTCGACGGGCTCGACTCGCCGTCCGCTAACGGGACACGCGCCACGCTGAGGGCGCTGCGCAGCCATCTCAAGGCGTTCCAAGGGCACGCACGCGAGGCAATCGCACTCGCCGAGATCGCGGTCGAAGAGGCGAAACGTGCCCGAGAGCTGGAGGCGCTCGGACGCGCGTATACGGTGCTGGACGAGTGCTACCGGCTGCTCGGAGAACCCGAGAACGCTGTCCACGAGCAGCTGGCGCTCGAGATCTACCGCGAGACAAGCGACACCCGTTCGGCCGGGGTGTGCGAGTTCAACCTCGGCACCCAGGCATACGGCGAGGGGCGCTGGGCCGATGCCGTCGAGTGGTACGCGCATGCGGAGGAGGACGCCGCAGCCGCCGGGGACCGCGAAACGGTTGCGTACGCACAAGCAAGCCTCGGCGAGGTGCTCGTGGGTATGGGTCAGCTCGACGAGGCAGAATCGGCATTGACCCACGCGAGCCGCGTCCTCCGTGCGTCCGGCGACGCCCCCTTCGCGCTGTTCACCGATACCCAGCTGGCACGAGTCACGCTTGCGCGCGGTGAAGCCGACGACGCGTTGGAGACGCTTCGAGGCCTGTTGGAAAAGGCGGAGGGGGTCGGGCACGCGGGAATCGCGCTGGAGGTCGCGATGTACTTCGCCGAGGCGGCCAACGCGGCCGGTAACCCGGAGCTTGCGCTCTCCACGCTCGATCAGGCGACCGCGGCGGCAGGCGAAGAGATCCTTGTGCTCGCCGCCCCCGTGGCCAGGGTTCGCGGGGCTGCGCTGATGGCGCTGGGGCGGCTGCCCGAGGCCGAGGAATGCTTCGAATCAGCCCTCGCAGAGTCGCGGCGCCAGACCGCGCTCTACCACGAACTGCTGACGCTCCGTGACCGGGCTCTCCTCGCACTCATGCGCGGCGAAGAGCCGGACACGGAGGAGGTGTGCGAGGCGTCCCGCCTCGCACACCTCCTCAACGTGCCGGAACCGCGCTACCCCGACGACTTGCCCCAGCTGTCGATCGGGGAGTAGGCATAGACCTCGAGCCGCGTATTGCCCTGCGCGTCGACGTAGATCCTGGTCGAGATCGCACAGGACGTTGCCGGCGTGACGCCGTCCGGATTGAACGCCGGCAGCACCAGACCCTTGTTCGAGTCCTGGGTGAAGTCGATGCCGCCGATGTTGTTCGAGATCGTCATCCCGCTCGGGTCGCTCGGATCTCGCGGATCGAGCCTGCACTCCGGTAGCTCCTGTGCCACCGCCGGGTCGTACGGGAACACGTCCGTGTAGTCGACGTGCGTGAACCTCGGCGTTCCGTCGGCTTTGATCGGGTCCGGGAAGACCCACTTCTCGATCGCCGGAACCTCGGGGTTCGACGACGTCACGACCTGGTCCGCCGCGAAGACGCTGGCCCAGAGCGAGCCGTCCGCAAGGGTGCCGTTGCCGAACACGAACGTCTGGGACGGCTTGCACCCCGCCAGCTTGATCTGGAGCTCGCCGTTGGTCTGATCGGCGCCGAACGGCACCTCCGGCGGGCACGGCGGTTGAGGGGCGTTCTCGAACTCGGACTGATCGACCCCGAAGTTCCGGGTCACTGTGGGCGTCGCCGTGGTCGGCTGGAACGATTGTCCCTTCGGAAGCCCGGTCAGCGTCGCGCAGGAATTGGGGTCGGTGGGTAGCGGCTCCGTCTGCGCCCACGGTCCCGGAGGCACGAGTCCCGGGGTCACACAGGCCGTGTACGTCCCGAACGGCACCGTGATCGAGTACCCGCCGGTCTGGTCGGTCGTCACCGGCTGTCCCACCTGCGTGCCGCTCCCGTCGAACAGTGTCACGGTCCAGTTGGGGAGGGGCGTGTCGCTGCCGGGCGGGTTGCCGGTGACGGGCTCGTACTTTCCGTCCGGCCCCGCCTGGGTGGGACCATTGACGTCCGTGTAGACGTTGCCGGTCAGTGTTCCCAACGGCTGGAATCCGAAGTTGGTGCCCGAGCCGTTGCTCGATGTGAGCGTGATGCTGTAGCCGTTCGCGGCGACGTTGATTCCACTACATGCGACACCTGATCCCGGAGCCGACTGCTGGTAGGCGCCGGTCGGGCTCGTGATGCACACCTTGTAGGTGTCGCCCACGAGGAGGTTGTTGAACGAGTACGTGCCGTCGTTAGTCCCGTTGTTCGCCGTCGCGGTCGTCACGGGCGCGCTGTTCGTCGTGGTGTCGGTCAGCGACACCGTGAGGCCGTTGAGCCCGGGCTCACCACTGCCCAGGAAGTGGTTGCCGTCGATGTCGCCGAAGGCGACACCGGAGATGCTCGAAGTCGGTGCGAAACCGAAGTTCAGACCCGTGGTCGCGGTACTGCTGTTGACGGCATACCCCGTCGAGGCCTCACCGAGCCCGGAGCAAGACGTGTTGTTCGCCGTCGTAGAGCTCGGCACCGTCTCGACCGACGAGGCCGGCTTCACGACGCACACCTTGTAGGTGGTCACCCCCGGCGTGAGGTTGGTGAACTGGAAGGCGCCGGTGCTGGCACTGGACGTCGTGCTCGAGACGAACGTCCCGTTCTTGTAGAGGTTCACGGTCGCCGCGAGCGGCGAGTCCGGCGCGTTCGGGGAGCTATTGACACCGTCGTGGTCGTTGTCCTTGAAGACCGTCCCCGACGCGGTCGCACCGGTCGTGTAACAGAACGACATGTGGCTGACCGTGTAATAGGTCAGCTGGCCGTTCTTGGTTCCCGAGACCGGCGGATGAAGCGCCGTATCCCCGGTCACCGTGCCCGGGAACGGGAACGCGGCCCCGGTCGGCTGCGCAACGGCCCCGTTGTAGTTGTAGTGGGTTGTGTTCACCCCACCCTTGATCCCGATGTCGACGATCGCCGCGCCGGTCGAAGTGATCGACGTCACCTGGTTGGTGCTGGTGTTGACCGTGAGGTTGAACTTCGCGCCTGTCGTCGGGTCTGTGGCGCTCGTGGTGTTCTTCGGGTTGTTGACGTAGAACTGGTGGAGCACCTGCCCGCTCGGAAGCGTCACGGTGGTGCCGTCCGCACTGATCGTGGAACCGGGGTAGAAGAAGGAGCAGTCGTTGTTCTGGCCGCCGTTGGCCACGAGCTCCGGCGTGATGTTGTAGGTGCCGGATGCCGGCGGCTGCCAGTTCGGCGTAGCCGACGCCATCGACGGAAGCACGACGAACACTGTCAGCGCAACGAGCGCCAGAATCGCGAGTCCGCCGCCGCAGCGGGCGAGCCCTCGCAGGCCAAACCGGTTCATGTTCTCCTCCCCGCCGCAGTTGCCCCCAGGACGCCTGAGGACTCAAGCACTAACTCTACTCAGTTTAGGAGGATTTTCCTACGTTTTCCTTCGCCAACCTCGGTGGCGCCTACTTGAACTTGAAATCGGCCCGGTGAGTGACCCCGTCGGTCGTCTTCAGGATGAAGGCGCGACAGGTGCCGGCCCAGCCCTTGTCGGTCTTCCAGACGTAGGTGTAACGGCCGCTGGAGGCGTCGTAGCTGAGGGAGCTGCCTCCGGCGTTGAGCGTCGAGTCGATCCCGTCCGCGGGCGCCGTCGAGTCACACGCGATCGTCTGCGACTTCGGATATCCGGCCGCGAAGATGTTCAGGCCCTGGTTCCCGCCGAGACCAAAGATGACCGGGATCGCGCTGCCGGCCTTGACGACGTTGATCACCGGCTCGTTGTCGACGGGCGCGAAGAAGCCGTCGAACGGGTACTGGACGAGATACGTCCGTTCGAGCGAGCCGATGACGTTCCCGTCCGCGTCGAGCGCCTGGACGACGAACGTGTGCACGCCGAACGTCGATGTGTCGATCGGGCTGCCGTTCGGGACGGTGCCGATGCACTGGGCGGCCGCGGACCCGCACGAATACGTGGCGTTGACCGCCTGGCCCTGCCCGTACGGGCCGACGGGAGCCTGCAGCAGGATCTGGACGCCGCTCGGCGGGGTGTTGCTGTTCGTGGAGGTGAAGTTCAGGCCCTTGTTTGCGCTGTAGCTCACGTTGACACCGTCCGTGGCCTCGACGAAGACCTCCGGGTCGACCGAGACCGGAATCGTTCCGCTCCAGAGCGTCGGGTCCTGCGGTGACTGCGTGAGCTGGAGGTAGTGCCACTGGGTGTCGTTGACGAGTGCCGCCACCTCCGCGACCAGGCCCGACTGATCGTTCACCCGTGCCGTGACGGTCGCGGTCCCACCATTGGTCGAGACGTTCACCTCGGAGATCAGCGGCGCGACCTGATCCGCGCTCTGGGAGTAGAAGATCTCGAACTGCCCGCCGGTGAAGTGGCGTTGCACACCCGCATCGCCCGAGCCGGTGGGCCTGAACTGGTCGCTGACGTTGAGGTAGTCCTTCTCGCTCCCGAAGGCCAGCGAATGCTCGAGTGTGAAGGGGCTCGCCGGGAAGAAGATCGGCGCGGCGTTGGGCGCCGGCTCGTGTGCGGTCGAGTCGATCGTCGGGTAACCGAGGATCGCGTTGGTGTTGGTCTCGCTGGAAGTGAGGCTCTTGATCCAGACGCCGCGGGCCGGCAACGACGAGGTCACCTGCTGGCTCGTGATCGGCAGGTTCGGCCGGTAGAGACCGAACTGGCTCTGCGTAGTCGCGCCGGTCCCCGGGAAGTTGACGGTCGCGCTCTGCGTGCCCGTGACCGGGTCGGTGCTCGTCGTCAGCGGCGTGAAGCCCGGGCTGCTCCCCGCCGTGCTGAAGTGCCAGAACGGTAGGCCGTAGAAGGTCGTCTCCTCCATCACCTTCTCGTCGTAGACGTCGTAGGCGCCGGCCGTGGCGAAGTACTGCTGCAGCGCATTCACCCACTCCTCGCCGACGGAGCCCGAGTCGGAGTGGAGGTTCTTGGCGAAGAGCGCGAGCAGGCGCTCGGAAAGCGCGACCGAGGCGCTGTCTCCGTAGCCGTAGCCGGTGTTCGCGATGTACATCGCCGCCTGCTTCTCGGCATAGAGCTCCGGCCAGTCGAGGTATTTGCCGGTCGCACTGCCGCCCGGGAGTGTGTCCGAGATGTTCAGACCGCCGTGGCAGCCCATGGTGAAGAGGATGCGCGCAGCGAGCGCCGCGCTCGCCTGGTTGCTGCTCGCAAGGTCCCCGGCGGCAGCTTCGAGCTCGTACTGGTTGTAATGCGCGTCGAGCGACAGGATCGAGGGCGGATTGCTCGACGCCAGAGCGTTCGTCAGCACGTCGCTCGCATTCCATGGGGCGACGATCGCCTTCCACGTGAAGCCGTTGTCAGTCGCGATCCCGCCGAGGCTGCTCGGCCAGAGCGGCGCCGTGAGGCCCGAGGTTCCCGAACCCTGAGCCTGGAAGGTGAGACCGCTCGGATTCCCCGTCAACGGCTGGACGATGGCACCCGACGCGTAGACAGTCGAGGGCTGCCAGTCGGCACCAGGACTGTTGATCGCAGGAACGTTCGGGCGGAAGGTGTCAGGCGACGAGAGCCCTGTGAAGTTTGCCTTGAGATTGGAATTGACGGCCGCAGCCCCGTCGGCGAGGAAGTCGTAGCCGGTGACGACTGCCGACGTCGGGTTGAGCGTCCCGACCCCGCTCTGCGGCGTGCCCGTGTAGCCGGAGCTCTGCAGGTAGCGGCTGATCTGGCCGGTGATGTCGCTCGGCGTCTCGACGAGGCGCGAGACCGAGATCTGCGGCAAGAGCAGGCTACGACCGAGCCACGGGATGTTCGTAAAGGCGCCGTAGGCCCCGTCCGTCAGGATCTGGTTCTGCGCCGCCGAGGCGTACAGGGCGTTCCCCTGGGTGAGACCGTTCGTCGTGAAGGCGAGGTCGTTCGCCTCGTTCTCCTCGGGCGAGAGAAGGACCGGATCAGGCGCGTCCGCCATCGGCGGTCCCGCCTCGTCTGAGCCCACCAAAACGAGGTAGTGGAGGTTCGGCAGCCCGGTCGCCGAGTTCCGGTACGAGGCGACGACGTCGTTGATCGCCCTGACCACGTTGTTGCGCGCGGTGGTGTCGCACGGAGTCGCGTCCCAGGCGGAGTAAGCGCTACGCACGCCCGCATCGCCGTCGACGAAGAGCACAGTGCCGGCAACCTCGGAGCGCGCGGCGAGCGTGTTGAGCGAGTTGAGCAGCGTCGTCACGGCAGTGCTCCCGTACAGCGCGGTCAGCCGCTGCTTGTCGACGATGAAGAGCGTCTTCGTTGTGGTCGGAAGCGAGCTCGGGAGCGCGCCCGTCGGGTAGCTCGACGGCGGCGTGTTGTTGGGCCACGTCCGAGCGGGACAATTGGGCAGCGGCGGCGGCGGCGTCTGCTGCACCCGCAGCACGAACGGGTGGTTGCTGGTCGCGCCGTTGTAACCGCTCACGCCGATGGTGGCATAGCCGCTCTGCCCGGCGGTGATGATCCCCGCGTCCTCGTTCACCCCGGCCCCGCGGTTGGCGGACGTGCTCCCCACCGGTGTCGAGCCGACCGGCGTCGAGCCGACTGGAGTCGAGCCGACCGGAACGTCCTGCAGCGTGTCGGGGGGCAGCGCCAGGCCATTGGCCGAGAACCCGACTGCGGAGTCTTCGATCGGCGTCGAGCCGACCGGTGTCGAACCGACCGGCGTGGTGAAGAACGACGGTGCGGCCGGCGCGCTCATTGTGAGGTCGAGGTCGGCACCGGACGGCACGTTGAGGAAGGCCGAGATCTTCGTACCTGTCGGCAATGGATTCCCCTGCGAGTCGGTGAGCTTCACCTTGTAGAAGGCCTGCTCGCCGCTGAACGCGATGTGGCCGACAACGAGCGTGTTGGGCTTGATCTCGGTCGCCGTCGCGGAGTCGCTCGCCTCGGGATTTTGATGGACGCTGACCGGCGCGCCGGTCACGGAGATCGAAGCGGGACCCGTGGCCGCGGTGACGTGCGTCGTCCGGGACGAACCCAGATCGAGTCCCACCCAAGCGTCGAAAGTCAGAGTCACGGGTTCGACGCTCGCGTCGCCGGCGGGACAGGCGACGGTCCACTGGTAGGCGTTGTTCTTCGCTGCCGCCGCTGCGTCAATGCCGAGCACGTCCGGAGCTCCCAAAGCCTGCGCCGGATTGCTGCCCACCGTGAACTGGGCAGAGCCGTCGACCGGGAAGAAACCGCTCGGCAGGTGCGCGGTGATCGTGTACTGCGGCGCAATCGAGCAGTCGACGTTGTTGCCGATCGTGTATGTGACCTTGGACGGAGTCGCCGAATACGGCTGGAGCCCCTGGATCGGAAGCGTCTCCCACGGGAAGCCGGCCGCCCCGATGATTGCGACCACGAGGTCGTTGATCGTGATGTTGCTCGCGGCCATCGCGTTCTTGATGTCCGAGAAGGTCGCCGTCGGGAAGATCGCGTCAGCCGTGTAGGCGTCGCCGAGCGTGGCATTCGTGCCGACCGTGCAGTCGACTTTCGTGCAGTCGACGACGGTGGAGAGATCGCCGTCGAGACTGTCGATGTCGGAAAGCGGGATGTTCGCGAGCAGCGAGCCGCCGACGTTCGTCGAGCCGACCGGCGTCGAACCCACCGGTGTCGAGCCCACCGGTGTCGAGCCCACCGGTGTCGAACCGACCGGCGCCGAGCCGAGTTGTCCGGCGACGTCCATTTGCAGCACCGTCGTGCTCGGTCCCGCATTCGTGCAGTTACCGCCGCCGTTCGGGATCTCGCCGTTCGCACCGCACCAGGCGTCGAACCCGCCCGGAAGAGCGGAGAGCGGCGTGTTGCCCATCAACAGCGTCGACCAGTGCACCGTCCGGAGCAGCGTCGTGCCGAGGTCGACCTGGCTCATCGGCAAGGCCTCGAGATTCTGCAGCGACGTCTTGCCGTCGGAGCACGTGGCGGTGCTGTCCTTCACGTCCTCGAGAGTGAGCGAGTTCAGCGGCGCGCCGAGCAGCGTGGTGCCACAGAGGATCTGGTCCCAGGTGACGCCGTGGAGCTGGATCTGCGAGAGCAGCACCGAAGAAAGTGCCGTCGATCCCACGGGCGTGGAACCGACCGGCAGGTCGAACAGACCGGTGGAACCGACCGGCGTCGACCCTACTGGTGTGGACCCGACGGGAGTGGACCCGACAGGCGTCGAGCCCACCGGCGTCGACCCGACGGGCGTCGAGCCGACCGGGGTCGACCCGACCGGCGTGGAACCCACCGGTGTCGAGCCGACCGGCGTCGAGTTCGTCGAGCCCGCAAAGAACGAGAGCCAGGCGTTCGGAATGGTGTCGATCGGAACCTCGTCGATTCCGGCTCCGGCGGTCGACGGTGTCGCGTTCACGGTTAGGTTCGACAGTCCCGTTGAGAGGGCAGCGGCGTAGATGGCGATGTCCTCGCAGCCGCCGCAGCCGTTGTTCGCGGATTGCGTCCACGTGACCGTCAGGGTCTGACCGTCGTTCGCCGCCCTGTAGTCGAGCGTGAAGACCGCGGGCAGGTTCTGACTCGGCCCCGGGGAGCTCGGCAACGCATGGATCGTCTGCACGAAGTCGGGAGCGCTTCCGTCGGACAGGTGGGCGGTGAGCGTCCCGTCCGCATAGTGAGCAGACGTCCAGATCGTGAGCTTCCGCATCGACGTGTCCGCAGGGACCGTGAACGACAGGCCCTGCCCGAGCGTGGGAGCTGCGACGCCGCCGAGGGCGGCCGTCCCGGTGGCGTCCGGCGCACCGTCCGTCCAGTCGAAGTCGAAGGGAAGCGCACTGTCCGGGAAGCCGCCGAAGCCACGCGCAGGCGTGCCATCCCCGTTGACGATGCTCAGATCGCTGATCTGCCGTCCTCCGCCTGCCTTCGTCTCGCTGGGCGTCAGCCCCGACGGCGGCAGGTTCGTGCCCGCGCTGTTGTTGCCCCAGAAAGCCCAGTCGGAGTCGCCGGCCGCGGTCAGATCGACGGGCTTGACCACTGACTGGTCATTGCTCCCCGACACCTGGCCGCCGCCGCCGACGCGCGCGCCCCAGTTCGGGAAGGAGTTCCGCGACGGCGCCCCGCCGTTCGTCAGCTGGACCTGATTCGTCCCGTTGGCGTTGGCGGTGAAGACGTTGAACGCCTGGCCGCCGAGGTCGCGGACGAACGCGATTTTTGAACCGTCGGGCGACCAGGCGGGGTCGGCGTCGAAGATCGGCGCCTGCGTGAGGTTCTGCTGGTTCGTCCCGTCGGTGTTCATGAGGAACACGGACTCGCCACCTCCGCACAGCGGAGACTGCGCCAAGCCGCCGGGGTCGCAGCGGGTGCTGACGAAGAGGATCTTGGAACCGTCCGGCGACCAGTGCGGATTCGTATTGGCCCCATCGGCCGCTGCGGTCGTGAGCGGCCCGGTGACGGTGCCTGTCCCGACGGCCACGGTGTAGATCTCGTTCGTTCCGTTCGTGTCGTCGTTGAATGCGATTTGCGACCCATCGGGGCTCCAGGACGAGCCGCCGACGTTTCCGTCCGTCGTCATCACCTGCGTCTGGCCCGTGCCGTCGGCGTTCATGACGAAGAGCTGATAGTTGCCGAAGCGGTTGCTGTCGAAGGCGATCTTCGTGCCGTCAGGAGAGAAGGTCGGCTGCACGTTGTTTCCCTGCGACGTGAGCTGCCGCGGGTTGCTGCCGTCGCCGTTGATCGCCCAGATCTGGGTGACCCCACCGGAGGTGCTCTGGTAGACGACCGTGTGACCGTTCGGGGAGATCGACGGAAGCGAGTCGGTCACCGTGGACGCGTCGTGCGTGAGCTGGACGACGTTCGACCCGACAGGGCTCATCGTGAAGATCTGCGAGCTGCCGAATCGGTTGGACTCGAACGCGATCGACTGCGCGCCTTGCCCTTGTACGAGCTCATAGGCTCCGATGTCACAGCCACTGCCCTGCGGCCGCGCGACCAGTCGCTGGTCGGTCGCCGGGCATCCGATGGCGCTGCCGTTGTCGATGGCCGGACTGGGGACCTTGAGCGGCAGAACATCCGTCGGCCCGGATTGGTCGACGTTTCCGAGGTTCACGCTCGACGGGTTGACGTTGTTCTGATCGCCGGTACCCAGCGGGCAGGTCGCGTCGTCGGCGAGATTCCCGCCGAGTGAGGCGAATGCGCCCTCGCAGTTGTGCGCACTTTCGAACTGAAGGTTCGAGGAGAGGAGCGTGTTCTCGAGAGTGACGGTGCTTGCAGGGGTGCCGCCGGCCACGGCGATCCCGCCCCCGACGCCTGAAAAGACCGGACCGAGGTTCGCAGCATTGTCCGCGATCGTGTCGTTCGTGAGCGCGCTCGGACCCGCGACGTAGAGGCCGCCGCCGTCTCCTTGCGCCTGGTTGCCGGTGATCGTGCTGTTCGTGATCGTGAGGCTCGGGCCGAAGTCGTCGATGCCGGCCCCGAACCCGCCCTTGTCGTTCTCGATCGTACTGCGGAGAATCGTCAGCAACCCGTCACTGTCGACCCCGCCCCCCGAGGTGGACGCGCTGTTACCGCTGACCATCGAGTCCTGCAGCGTCAGCGCACCGTTGGCGTCGACCCAGATTCCCCCGCCGACGCCCGCGTTCGGATCGCCGCCTCCACCGGTCTGGCCGCCGCGGATGGTGACGCCTCCGATCGTGACGGTCGCGGACGAAATCTCGAAGACGCGCTGGCTGCCGTTCGCCGAGCCGTCGATGATCGTCGAGCGCGCGCCGGCGCCGACGAGGTTCACATCGCTCGCGATCAGAAGCTGACCCGCCGTGAGGCCGTAGGTCCCGCCCGGGACCTCGATCGTGGTCGTCCCGCTCGACGGGGGAGTCGCACAACCGCCCTGCGCGGCGTGGGTGTTCGCCGAGGCGATCGCGTCACGCAGTGAGCAGCTGCCCGAGGTATCGACAGTCGTACCGACGACGATCGTGCCGGGGGGCGGATCGGCCGACGCACCCACGGGGAATGCGACAGGTGCGAGCACCGCGAGTGCCGCCGCTATCGGCAGCAGGCGCACGCGCTTCCTCAGACCCTTCGGATTCGCCCGACTCCAGGCGCGGTTCCGCACTGCCCTCTCCCCCTCGCGTGATCGATACCACCGATCCCTCGCGGAGCATGCGCCCCTTCACGTTTCTTGTCAATGGCGGCACAATCTTCGGCGTGGGGGTACGAGAGGACGGCACCGAGGTCGACGCGGGAAGCGGCGCCGTCGTCCCCTACCTCCCTCGCATCACGCTCGACTGGCTGCTTGAGGCGCCGGACGAGCGTCACCGCGCTCTGGACGGGACGATGGCCTTTGTCGACGTCTCCGGATTCACCGCGATGTCGGAGCGTCTCGCACCCAAGGGTCGACTCGGCGCCGAGGAGGTGACCGACGTCATGAGCGCCACGTTCGGCCGGCTCCTGGCGGTCGCCTACGAGCTCGGCGGCGGGCTCGTCAAGCTCGGCGGCGACGCGCTCCTGCTGTTCTTCGACGGCGACGCCCACGCGTCCCGGGCCTGCGCCGCGGCCTGGGGGATGCGCGACTCGCTCGCCGCGCTCGGCCCCATCGACACCTCGGTCGGCCCGGTCGAGCTGAAGATGCACGTCGGCGTCCACAGCGGTGACTTCGACTTCTTCCTTGTCGGCAGCCGCCACCGCGAGCTGATCGTCACCGGCCCCGACGCCGTGGTCACGGTCGAGATGGAGGACACGGCCGAGGCCGGCGAGATCGCGGTGAGCGACGCGACCGCGGCTCAGCTCGCCGCCATGTCCCTCGGCGATCGCAAGGGAGCCGGCAGGTTGCTCGCCCTCCCCCCGCCGGTCTCGTTCACCGGGATCGCCGAGCTGCCCGACACCGCCGAACTCGACCTCCTGGGCTGCATTCCCGAAGAGCTGCGCGCCCACCTCGTCGCGGAGCGGGTCGAGAGTGAGCACCGCCAGGCCGCGGTCGCGTTCGTCCGCTTCGGTGGCGAGGGGCTGGCGCTGGACACCGAGGCGGTCGAGGAGGTCGTCGACGCCCTCGAAGAGACTGCCGCCGCGCACGGGGTCTGCTTCCTCGAGAGCGACATCGACGCGGTCGGCGGGCGGATCATCCTCGTCGCAGGCGTGCCGACCACGGCCGGCGAGGACGAGGAACGCCTGCTGCGCACCGTGCGAGCCGCTGTCGACGCCGAGACACGGCTGCCGATGCACATCGGAGTCGCGGCGGGAAACGTGTTCGCGGGCCGCATCGGGCCGCCCTACCGCACGGCGTTCACGATTCTCGGCGGCACGGCCGCGCTCGCCGCGCGGCTGATGGCCAAGGCCGACGCCCGCTCGATCTGGACGACGCCCGGCCTCCTCCAGCGCTCGCGCACCCTCTTCGCCACGACGCCCGTCGGCGCGCTGACCCTGAAGGGCAAGGCGGAGCCCGTCGACGCGGTGTCGGTCGGCGAGGTCACGGGAGCCCGCGAGCACGGGTCGCCGAAGAAGCTGCCGCTCGTCGACCGCCAGCGCGAGCTGCCGGTCCTCGACGCCGCGCTCGTGCCCGTGCGCATGGGCTTCGGCAGCTTCGTCGAGCTGGTGGGGGACGCCGGCATCGGCAAGTCACGCATCGTCGAGGAGCTCCGCGACCGGGCCGAGGGCCTGACTCTGGTCTCCGCCTCCTGCGAGCAGTACGAGGCCACCACTCCGTACCACCCGTTCCGCAAGCTGCTCCGAGGGCTGCTCGACGTCGACGTCGACGGAGATCCCGAGGCGAACTCGGTCGCGCTCTCGGGCCGGCTCGAGCAGATCGACCGCGAGCTCGTGCCGTGGACGCCGCTCGTGGCCGACGTGATCGACGCGCCCGTGCACTCGACACAGGAGGCGGACGACTTGCAGCCCGCCTTCCGACGCGCGCGGCTGCACGGCGTCGTCGAGACGGTGCTCGGCGAGCTGCTCGAGCCGCCGACGCTGCTCCTCTTCGAGGACGTGCACTGGATGGACGAGGCCTCGTCGGACCTCCTCCGGCATCTGGGCAGCCAGGTTGCGACGAAGCCTTGGCTCGTCTGCGCGACCCGCCGCCCCACCGGCGGTGGCTTCGTCGCGGCCGAGGGGACGCCGCCGGTGCCGGCCATGTCGCTGCGGCTCGATCCGCTGCCCGAGGCCGACGCGCACGAGCTGGCGCTCGCCGCGGCCGCCGAGGAGCTACCGCCCGAGGAGCTGGCCGCGATCACCGAGCGTGCGGGCGGCAATCCCCTCTTCGTGCAGGAGCTCGTGGCCGCGACCCGCGACTCCGAGCAGGGGCTCGAAGCGCTGCCCGAGAGCGTCGAAGGCGTGGTCACGAGCCGGATCGACAACCTCGCCCCGGGCGACAGGGCGCTGTTGCGCTGGGCGTCCGTCCTCGGCGCAAGCTTCTCGAGCGAGCTCGTGGCGCGCGTGCTCGAGGACGATCCGGACGCCGCGCTCGACTCAGAGTCCTGGGATCGCCTCGCGGAGTTCGTCGAGCGCGACCCGCACGCCGCCGGCACATTCCAGTTCCGGCACGCGCTGATCCGCGACGCCGCCTACGAGGGCCTCTCCTTCCGGCGCCGGCGCGAGCTGCACGCGCGCGTCGCGGAGGTCATCGGCGAGACGGCCCCCGACGAGGACGAGGTCGCCGAGACGCTGTCGCTGCACTTCTCCCTCGCGGACCGGCCCGAGGAGACCTGGCGCTTCTCGCTGCTAGCGGCCGAGCGCGCGCGCGCGAAGTTCGCAAACGCGGACGCGGCCGAGCTCTACCGGCGCGCGCTCGCAGCCGCGCCCTCGGTGGACTCGCTCACGCCGGCCGAGGTCGGCCGTGCGTGGGAGGCGCTCGCCGACGTGCTGGTGCTCGGCGGCGACTACGGAGACGCTCGCCTCGCGTACCGGCAGGCGCGAGCCCGGCTCCGCCACGACCCGGACGCGCTCGCCGGGCTCTGTCTCAAGGAGGGCCGCCTGCGCGAGAACGAGGGGCACTACGCCGAGGCGCTCCGCTGGTACGAGCGTGGTCTGCGCAGAGCGGACGAGCTCGACGGCTCGCCTCAAGTCCTCCACCGGCTCCGGCTCTCCCTCGGCTATGCGGCGGCGCGCTTCCGCCAGGGCGCCTTCGACGAGTGCGTGGAGTGGACCGAGCGCGTGATCGAGGACGCACGCGCCGCAGGGGCGCTCGAGGAGCTGGCTCACGCCCACTACCTCGTCCACCTCGCCTACACGTCGCTCGGCAGCCCGAAGCGCCACGAAGTGCGCGATCTCGCGCTGCCGATCTACGAAGAGCTCGGCGACTTGCTGGGCCAGGCGAACGCGCTCAACAACCTCGGGATCGACGCCTACTACGAGGGACGCTGGGACGAGGCGCTCGGCTTCTACGGCCGGAGCCGCGCGGCCCGCGAACGAATCGGGGACGTCGTCGGCGCCGCGACCATCGCCAACAACATCGCCGAGATCCTCTCCGACCAGGGCCGGATCGGCGAGGCCGAGATCGAGTTGCGCGAGGTGCGCTCCGTTTGCGAAGCGGCGGGGTCGCGGCTCATGGTCGCCGTGGCGAACGCGAACCTCGGCCGCGCTGCCGCTCGCGCAGGCCGGCCGGACGAGGCGCGTGAGCTCTTGACGGGTGCCGCGTCGGCGCTGCGCGAGATCGACGCGGGCAGCTTCGTGGTCGAGATCCAGGCGCGCCTCGCGGAGGCGGCGCTCTTCGCCGGCGACGCCGA
>DATFSG010000146.1:0-13610 GCA_035262765.1 Gaiellaceae bacterium
CCCATGCCCGCGACCATCACGGCGTTGCCGACGAGCAGGAACTCCGTCTGGACCTGCGACCGCAACAGGGTCCCGATCAGCGCGAAGAACGACACCTGGGAGACGACCCGAATCATCCAGCCGAACACCCAGCTCTTCGGCGTGAAGATCGACCAGTAGTCGTTCGCTCCGCTGACGACCGAGTACCAGACGACGCGCAGGGTGCTCATGTCGTCGACAGTTCGCCGTTTTGGCGCACGCGCACGAGGATCACGCGCAATGCCACGAGGCCGACCGCAAAGCCGCAGGCGCCGAGGAGCACAACCATCCCGAGGTGCGGCCAGAACTCGTGGATCGGCGCCGCGCGCAACGTCGCTCGGAGCAGTCCGGCGCTCCAGGAGAGGAAGACGACGGCGCTCAGGGGGCGCACCCAGTGCGGTAGCAGGGAGACCGGCACAAGGATGCCGCCGAGGACATAGAACGGGTAGCTGGCGGAGTTCGAGAAGGTGACCGCGTTGCGGGCGAGAACGAACAGCGCGGCCATCCCAACCGCCGTCCCCGCCATCGCCCCCAGCGTCGCGAAGACCGTGAGCAGGAAGGCGCCCCAGTGGTAGATGGTCACGGTCGCCCCGAAGATGACGCGCGCCACGAGCCACGACTCGACGAAGGAGACCACACCGATCGCCGTCGTCGTTGCGATCTTGCCGAAGACCACAGCGCCGAACGACGAGGGCGCGGCGACCGTCAACTCCAGAGTCCCGTTCCAGCGATCGGTCGTGATCGTCCAGCCGGAGTTGAACAGCGCCAGCCACCAGAGCGCGATAAAGACGGGCGCGATCGCAGCGTAGGCGGTGAGGTCCTGGCGGCCGGCGTGCTTGAAGACGAGCATGAACACGATCGTGAAGAGCGGCGCCGTGATGAACGGGATCAGCATGTCCGGATAGGCAGTAATGAAGCGGAGCTGGACGCGAGCGCCCGCCAGGAAGGCGCGCATCAGACGTCGAGCCCGCGTTCGCCGATCGCCTGGACGTAGACCTCTTCGAGACTCGGCAGCGACGTTCGCAGATCGGTGATGCCGCTGTCGACGAGCCGGCGCAGCACGATGTGGGTGGCTCCTTCCTCGCTCACTTCGATCCGGGTCCAGCCATCCGCCTGCGGCGTGGCCGACGAGACGCCGGGTACGGCGGCGACCTCGCGGAGCAGCGCCTCGTCGGCGCCGCTGACGTCGATCCGCTGGAAGCGCGAGATCAGCGTCCCGAGCGTGCGCGGCGTCTCGGTGGCGAGCACCCGGCCGCGATCGATCAGCGTCACGCGGTCACAGACCGACTCTGCCTCGACCATGTCGTGCGTCGTGAGGAGGATCGTCCGGCCTTCTTCCTTGAGCTCCGCGATGAGGAGCCGGAACTCTCGCCCCGCGATCGGATCCATCCCGGTCGTCGGCTCGTCGAGGAAGAGCACTTTCGCGTCGCCCATCAAGCCGCGCGCGAGGTGGAGCCGCTGCTTCATCCCGCGCGAGAACTGCTCGACGCGCTGGTCGGCGCGGTCGACCAGGCCGACGCGCTCGAGCAGGGCTTCGCTCCGCTGCCGGATCAGCGCCGCAGGCAGCCGGTAGAGCGCGCCCCAGTACTCGAGGTTCTGGCGGGCGGTGAGACGCGTGTAGAGGCCGCGCTCGCCGCCGAAGACGATCCCGATCAGTGGCCGCACCGCCTGCGTCTCCTCGACGACGTCGTGTCCGAGCACTCGGGCCGTGCCGCTCGTCGGGAGCAGAACGGTGGAGAGGATCTTCACGAGCGTGGTCTTGCCGGCGCCGTTCGGGCCGAGCATCCCGTGCACCTCGCCCTCGGGGATCGTCAGCGAGACGCCGTCGAGGGCGACCACCGGGTCGCGCTTGCGCGGCGTGAAGACACGCTCGAGCTGCTGAACCTCGACTGCGACCCCCTCCCCCATGGTGGCCGATTGTCGCACGCGGGCCGACCGGACGATCTAGCTCGAGGCCTTCTCCCACTCCGCGGCCCACTCGTCGGCGTACGGGCGGCCGCTCCGTCTCGCCGCGGCGAGGACGTCATCGACCGCGTACGGCACCTGGCGGAACTCGACGCCGATCGCACCATCCTCGACCGTGACGAGCGCCCATTCGGCGAGCGCGCGCAGCACGGGCGGGTCGGTGTGCCGGTCGTAGGACAGCCCGACGCTGCCGGGATTGACGAAGAGGGCGTCAACGATCCTGCGCGTCCATTGCAGGTGCGTGTGTCCGCCCGCGAGCAGCGCGGCATCGTGGCCGAGAAACGGCTCGAGCGCTTCGCCGCCGCGCTCGGGCAGGAGCACGTCGTCGTACGAGCGCGGCGAGCCGTGGAAAAGGAGCAGGGACGCGCCGTCGAGCTCATGGCGGACGACCGGCTTGAAGGAGCGCATCTGCTCGACGTGCGAGGCGTCGAGTTGCGACAGCGTCCAGTCGCGCACCTCGAGCTGCCGTGCGGTGACCGGCTCCGGCGAGTCCTCGTCAACCTCGAGCAGGAAGGCGTCGGCGTTGCCGAGCACCGTCTCGCAGCCGAGCGCGGCGAGCTGATCGAGCGTCTGGGCCGGTTCCGCGCCGCCCTGCACAACGTCGCCGAGGCAGACGATCTCCTCCACCTCGAGCCGCTCGATGTCGTCGACCGCGGCACGGAAGGCGACGTCGTTCCCGTGCTGGTCGGAGATGAGCGCGAGGCGCATGGTCAGAGTCTGGCCCTTACGCCCGCCAGGCCGTCGCGCACCCGGTCGGGCCGGCCGGTGAAGACGCCGCTGTGAGCCACGAACCACCATTCGAGCCGGTGGTAGATCAGGGCGCGGCGGCGCAGCTCGTCGTCCACGTCCCAGTCGGGGAACGGCCCGTTCAACAGCCAGGCGTAGTCGATCGCGGGATCGCCGATCCGTGCATCTCCCCAGTCGATTACGCCGGCGAGCTTCCCGTCGCGCGCGAGCACGTGCTCGGGGAGGAGGTCGGAGTGGGTGAGCGCCGGCTCGAACCCCGTCAGCGTCTCGATCTCGACCAGCACCGCCTCCCCGGCCGCGCGCTCGTCGGCATCGAGCAGCGGCAACACCACGCGCCGGAACTCCTCGGCCTGCTCGCGGTACATCTCGAGCCAGTCGGGCCGCTGCGCAGGGACTGTCTCGACGTCGATCGCGTGGAGCGCGTCGAGGAACGCGCGGACGCCGGCGGCGTCCTCGTCCATCAGCGGCTCGCCTCGGATCAGGCGGTAGGCGACGAGCCAGGGGTCGCGCGAGACGTACTCGAACTGCGGCACCGGCACGGGCAGAAGCGGCGCGAGCACGGGCAAGAGCCCGACTTCCTGCTCGATCTCCTCGACCGCCAGCTTGTGCCGCGGCCAGCGCACGACCCAGGCGTCGTCGACGATCAGGACCTTGAAGTCGAAGCCTGCGTCTATCTCGACCAGCGGCGGCTTCACGGGAGCAACGCTACTCTGGCCGGCGGGTCGTGCTGTTGTTGCGGAAGCTTCTCATCGGCGTCGCGCTCGCGGCGATCTGCGTGTCCGTGGCCGCTTCCGCGGCGACGGGGCGTTCGAAGCAGGAATCGGTCACGAGCTCGCTCCTCCTGCCCGGCGTGAACTACGCGCACGAGGTGGACTTCACGTCGCGCGGGCCGATCGTCCTCGATGTCGTCACCGCCCCGAAGCCCGACGGCAAGCTGTACTCGCTTGCACCGGCTCTTTCGAACGACCAGCTGCGCGGGAAGGAGTCGCTCACGCGCCTCGAGGGGCGCGTCGCCGCCGGAGCGACGACCGTCGCAATCGACGGCGACTACTTCGACAGCACCGGCGCGCCGAGCGGGATGCTGATGCAGCACGGCGTCCTCGAGAGCGCGCCCGCAATCGGGCGCTCCAGCCTCGGCATCGCAGCCGACGGCACGCTCACGACGGGTCTCGTCACCGCCGCCGGGATCTGGCAGGGGAAAGGCCTGAGGCGTCCGATCCTGCTTAACTCGCCGGCCGGGACGGGGAAGTTTTCGCTCTACACGCCGGTGTACGGCACGGCCACGCCGCGCGAGACGGGAGTAGTCGAGGCCGTGGTCGGGACGCTGCCGGCGGCCATGCTCGACACGCCGCTCGACGGCACCGTGACGCAGCTCACGAGCGCGGGGCAGACGCGGATTCCGCCCGGCGGCGCGGTGCTCGTCGCGCGCGGCGCACAGGCGACCGGCCAGCTCACCGCGGAGGCGCCGGTGGGACAACACGTCGAGGTTCAGCTCTCGCTCTCGCCGGACTGGAGCAACCTGGCCAGCGCGATCGGCGGCGGCCCGCTGCTCGTGCAGGGCGGCAAGCCGATCTTCCACGCCGGCGAAGCGTTCCCGTCCCGCCAGCTCAACAGCCGCCAGGCGCGCGGAGCGATCGGTCAGCTCTCCGACGGACGCATTGTCCTCGTCAGCGTCGACGGCACGAAGCCCGCGTACAGCATCGGGATGTCGAACTACGAGCTCGCCGTCGAGCTCTCCCGTCTCGGGGCGACGACCGCCTACGGGCTCGGCGCCGGCGCCGCATCGGGGCTCGCGTTCGACGGGAAGATGCTCACGCGACCGGCCAGCGGTCTCACACCGAAGGTCTCCGACGCGCTCGTCCTCTCGTACAGCGGCGTCTACGCGGCGCCTCCGTCGACCGCCGTGCTCTCGCCGAACGGCGACGGCGTCGGCGATACCGAGACGTTCACGTATCGCGTTGCTCGACCCTCCAACGTCGTCGCTTCGCTCGCCGGCCCGAGCGGCGCCAAGGTCACGCTCGCGAGCGGAGCAGAGCCGGTGGGACTGCACACGCTCTCCTGGGACGGGAAGGTCGGGGGCGGCGCGCAGGCGCCGGAGGGCAAGTGGACGTTCAGCGTCACCGGAACAGACGACCGCATGGTCACGACCGGCGCGCAGCGGACGTTCTCGCTTGACGACACGCTCTCGTCCCTCGCCGTCAAGCTCGGCATTCACCGGGACGCGACGGCGACATTCGAGCTGACGCGTGCGGCGAAGGTCCTCGTGCAGATCCAGCGGGCGAACGGCGTGCCGGTGGCGACGCTCCGCTCCGGGCAGCGAGCCGCGGGGCCGCAGCACGCGACGTGGCACGGGCAGATCGACGGTCGCCGCGCGCCCGCCGGCCGCTATCAGGTGGCCGTGCAGGCGAAGAGCTCGGTCGGCACGAGCTTGCTCGCGGCGCCGTTCTCATTGCGCGCTCACACGCGTCACTAGACTCGCCCGGATGCTCCTCGCGAGCGTTTCCTCCAGCTTCACCTCCGCGGTCGCAGACCACGGCGTCTACGCCGTCTTCGGCCTGCTCGCGCTCGGCGCGCTCCTTCCCGTCGGGAGTGAGCTCGTCGCGCTCGTGGGCGGCGCCGTCGCCGCCGGAGTCCTCGCGGGAGCCAACGGGGTCTCGGTCCTCGGCGCCCACTTCGGATCGGGGGCCGGCGCCTACCTCGCGATCGTGGTCGCAGCGACGCTCGGCTATCTCCTCGGCTGCGTCATCGGCTGGCTGATCGGACGTTGGGGCGGCCGCGAGCTGCTCGAGCGCCACGGCCGTTGGTTCCACGTCACGGCGGAACGGCTCGACCGGGCCGATGCGTGGTTCCGGCGTTGGGGCAAGCCGGGTGTCCTGATCGGGACGCTCTTGCCCGTCGTCCGCTCGTTCGTCGCGATCCCGGCCGGGCTGTTCGAGATGCCGCTCGCGCTGTTCCTCGGCCTGGCGCTCATCGGGTCGGCGATCTGGTCGTTCGCCTTCGTCGGCATCGGCTACGGCCTCGGCGCGAGCTACAAGAGCTTCGAGCACGACTTCCGTTACGTCGAGTACGCGATCGTGCTCGTGATCCTTGTAGGCATCGCGTATTGGGTCTACCGTCGGATCGCTGTGGCTAAAGTGGCCGCGCGTGCAGACGATTCCTCTCGTTGACGTCCGAGCCGAATACGAGCCGCTGATTCCGCGGCTCGAGGCCGCGTTCCGCGAGGTTCTCGACGGCAAGGGCTTCATCCGCGGCGCGAACTACTGGGCGTTCCAGGACGAGGCCGCCGCCTACCTCGGCGTGAAGCGGACGATCGGCGTCGCCAACGGCACCGATGCGCTCGTGCTCGCCCTCGAGGCGCTCGGCGTCGGGCCCGGCGACGAGGTGATCTGCCCGGCCTTCACCTTCTACGCGACCGCCGAGGCGGTCGTACGACGCGGCGCCACGCCGGTCTTCGCCGAGATCGACCCGGCCACGCTCAACCTCGACGTCGAGGACGCGGCCGCGAAGTTGACCGACCGGACGCGCGCGATCATCCCGGTGCACCTCTTCGGCCGGACGATGGACGTGCGGCCGCTCGTCGAGCTCGGGGTGCCCGTGCTCGAGGACGCCGCGCAGGCCTTCGGCGCACCCGAGGTTGCGCAGCACGGCGCGATCTCGACCTTCAGCTTCTATCCCACCAAGAACCTCTTCTGCCTCGGCGACGGCGGTCTCGTGGCGACGAACGACGACGACCTGGCGGAGCAGGTCAAGCTCCTCTCGTTCCACGGCTCGCAGAACAAGGAGTCCTTCGAGCTCGTCGGCTACAACTCGCGCCTCGACGAGCTGCAGGCCGCGTTCCTGCGGATCTTCCTGCCGGAGGTCGCGGGCTGGAATGAGGCGCGCCGCGCCGCGGCTGCCCGTTACGCGGAGCTGGGCCTCGGCGACCTCGTCGAGATCCCGCTGGACGAGCCGGGCCACGTCTACCACCTCTTCGTCTGCCGCTCGCGCGAGCGTGACGCGATCCGCGCGGCGCTGACCGAGGCGGGCATCGCGTCCGCGACGTACTACACGACGCCGCTCCACCTTCAGCCCTCGCTGCACTTCCTCGGCTACGAGCCCGGGTCGCTGCCGGCGACCGAGCAGGCGGGGCTGGAGAACTTCTCGCTGCCGCTCTGGCCCGGGATTCCCGCCGAGGCGCAGGAGCGCGTCGTCGACGTGGTGCGCTCGGCGGTTCCGAGCCGGGTCTGATGCGCCAGCTCCTCTCGCCGCACCGGCTCTGGCAGGTCGTGGTCGACGCGGCGATCGTCGCGTTCTCGTGGTGGGCCGCCTTCCAGCTGCGCTTCGACCGCGGGCTGCCGCCCAAGTACCACCTGCTCTTCGACCGCACGATCCTGCTCGTCGTCGGGATCAAGCTGATCGTGTTCATCCTCTTCGGCTTCTACAACCGCTGGTGGCGCTACGTCTCGATCCGGGACATGTGGTCGACCGCGTACGGCGTCGTCGCGGCGTGCGTCGTCGCCGACCTCACCGTCTACCTCGCGGCGCCGGTGCACGGCTTCCGCCTGCCGCGGTCGATCGCCGCCACCGACTTGCTGCTGACGCTCGCCCTCATCATGGGCTCGCGGCTCCTCGCCCGCACGGCGATGGAGCGGACGGGCCTCACGGTGGCGCGCGGGAAGGAAGTGATCGTCGTCGGCGCCGGCGACGCCGGGCGGCTGATCGTGCAGGAGATGCAGCGCTCGCGGATGCTCAACTACACGCCGATCGGGTTCATCGACGACGACCCGCGCAAGCGGCACACGCGGATCATGGGCGTGCGGGTGCTCGGCACGATCGAGGAACTGCCGCGCATGCTGCGCGAGCACCGTCCCGACGAGGTGCTGATCGCGATGCCGTCCGTGTCGGGCGACGTGCGCCGGCGGATCGTCGAGACGGCGCAGCAGCTGCGCATCGTGGTCAAGACGCTGCCGGGGCTCTACGAGCTGATCGCCGGGGACATCGGGCTCGCCGGCCAGATCCGTCCCGTCCAGGTCGAGGACGTCCTCGGCCGCGAGCAGGTCGAGGTCGACTTCCACGAGGTCGCCGCCTATCTCGAGGGCCACACCGTGCTCGTCACCGGCGCCGGCGGCTCGATCGGCTCGGAGCTCTGCCGGCAGATCGCGCGGGTGCGGCCGTCGCGGCTGATCCTGGTCGACAACGCCGAGGGCCCGCTGTTCGAGATCGAGCGCGAGCTCGTGGCCGAGCGCGACTTCACCGCCGCGCTGCCGAAGCTGATCGACGTCAAGGACCGGAAGGCGATGCGGCGCGAGGTGTTCGAGAAGTACCAGCCGACGGTCGTCTTCCACGCCGCCGCGTACAAGCACGTCGCGATGCTCGAGACGCATCCGCTCGAGTCGGTGCGCAACAACGTCGTCGGCACGCGGATCCTCGTCGAGCTCGCGGCCGAGTTCGGAGTCGAGCGCTTCGTCTTCATCTCGACCGACAAGGCCGTCAACCCGAAGACGGTGATGGGCCAGTCGAAGGCGCTCTGCGAGTGGATTGTCGAGTCGTTCGGGCACCGGCGCGACGTCGCGACCCGCTTCGTCGCCGTGCGTTTCGGCAACGTCCTCAACTCGTCGGGCAGCGTGATCCCGATCTTCAAGAAGCAGATCGAGCGCGGCGGGCCGGTGACGGTGACGCATCCCGAGATGACGCGCTACTTCATGACGATTCCGGAGGCGGTCTCGCTCGTGGTGCAGGCGGGCGCACTCGGCGGCCGCGGCCAGGTGTTCGTCCTCGACATGGGCGAGCCGGTGAGGATCGTCGATCTCGCGCAGAACATGATCCGCCTCTCGGGCAAGGAGCCGCGCCTACCGGGCGACCCGACGACCGGTACGCGGGACATCCAGATCGCGTTCGTCGGCTCACGGCCGGGCGAGAAGATCCACGAGGAGCTCTGGACCGACGACGACGCCGTCGGCGAGACCCCGCATCCGAAGATCATGCGGCTGAGCCGGGCGCCGGTCGATCCGAACTGGCTCGCGGACCAGCTCGTCGAGCTGGAGCGACTCGCCGACGAAGGAGACACGCTCGAGGTCGTCGGCAAGCTGCGGAACATCGTGGGCAAGCCGCAGCGCGTCGAGCCGCCCAACCTCTCGGACACGGGCAGCTACAAGCTCGAGATCGCGCCGCGCGTCGAGGCCGACGCCGCGGACTAGGAAAGACCGAAGCCGCGAGCGGGTAGCGGAGACGGCTGCTCGAAGAGCGGGCATGTCTCCAGCGTGGGGCAGCAGCAGTCGGCCGCCTGCTCGAGCCACTCCCGGACGAGCTCGGCCCGCGCGATCGACTCGCGCAGCACGGGCAGCCGGCGCTCGGCGACCTCTCGCAACTGCTCGACCGCGTTCCCGTCCTCGGCCGAGGCCCGCAGCAGGAGCCGAATGTCGTCGAGGGTGAGGCCTGCTCGCTGCGCCGTGTCGATGACCGCGAGCGACCGCACGACCTCGGCCGGATAGCGACGGCGGCCGCTCATGCGCTCGGGCTCGGGGAGCAGTCCGATCGACTCGTAGTAGCGGATGGCCGAGGGCGCCTTGCCGCTCGCTCTTGCCACGTCGCCGATGAGGAGAAGCTCGCTTGACATCAAGTCAACTTTAACTTGCACGATGGGGTCATGGAACTGTCAGAGCTCGTCGCCTGCACGCTGTCGGACACCGATCTGAAGAGCCAGCGAGAGCGGTGGCTCAACCTCGGCGAGAACTTCGGTCTAGGCAGGCAGGAGACCAAGCACGGCCTACGTCTCAGCTTCCGCTCCCACCCGGCGGTCCGCGAGGAGCTGGATGCGCTCGTCGCGGTCGAGAACGAGTGCTGCAGCTGGGCGGCCTGGAGCGTCGAACAGGAGGGAGACACGCTCGTCATGGCTGCAAGGTCTAAGGGGATGGGAGTCACGACACTGCACGGGATGTTCACGCAGTTCGCGTGACGGTCTTCGGGGCGGTCGCGGTCTCGGCCATGGTGCTTGCGTACGCGCTCGAGAGGCGGCATCGGATTTTTGTCGGCGCCTTTGCTGCGGCCTGTGCCGCTTCGAGCGCCTACGGCTTCCTGATCGGGAGCATTCCCTTCGGCCTCGCCGAAGCGGTCGTGGCGCTGAGACGGCTGAGGCACAGAGCCTTGACGCCCTCGTGACGGTCCCCGGCCGACGGCGTCGTTAGCCTCGGCGACCTGGACGCGGAGAGGATCCTCGAAGGGCTGAACCCCGAGCAGCGCGCTGCCGTCGAAACGGCGCGCGGGCCGCTGTGCATCCTCGCCGGCGCGGGGACCGGCAAGACGACCACGATCACGCGCCGGATTGCGTGGCAGGTCGCGAGCGGTGCCTTTCCGCCGCAGCGGATCGTGGCGGTCACGTTCACCGATAAGGCAGCAGGCGAGCTTCGGGCGCGGTTGCGTGCGCTCGGCGTCGACGGACTGCGTGCTTCGACGTTCCACTCAGCGGCGCTCTCGCTGCTGCGCCACTTCGAGGGAGATCCGGGCCGGATCCTCGCCTCGAAGGCGATCCTGCTGCGCCGGATCGGCAACTCGCTGCCCGGCGCGTACCGCTTCCGGCCCGCCGGCGACCTCGCCACCGAGGTCGAGTGGGCCAAGAACCGGCGCCTCACGCCCGACACGTACGGCGACTTGCTCGGCGACCACGAGCCGCCGATCCCCGCGGATCTCATGCTCCGCGTCTTCCGCGAGTACGAGCGGCGCAAGGCCGCCGAGGGGCTGCTCGACTTCGAGGACCTGCTCGAGCGGACGGCGCGCTTGCTGGAGAGCGACGACGCGGCGTGCGCGGCGGTGCACGACCGCTGGCGCTCCTTCACCGTCGACGAGTACCAGGACGTCAACCTCCTCCAGCAGTCGCTGCTCGATCTGTGGCTCGGCGACCGCGACGATCTTTGCGCGGTCGGCGACGACTACCAGGCGATCTACGGGTTCACGGGCGCAAGCGCGGAGTGGCTGCTCGCTCTGCCGCGGCGCTTTCCCCACGCGCGCGTCGTGCGGCTCGAGCGGAATTACCGCTCGACAGCGCAGGTGATCGAGCTGGCGAACCGCCTCGTGCCGCGGCTCGGCGGCTCGGCGAAGACGCTCACGCCGACGCGGCCGGACGGCCCCGAGCCGGTCGTCGGGCCCGCGCTTATTGTCGCCGAGCGCGTGCGGCGACTGCACGCCGAGGGGTTGCCGCTCGAGCAGATGGCGGTGCTCGTGCGCACCAACGCCCGGACGAGCGAGTTCGAGGAGCCGTTCCACGAGGCGGGGATTCCGTTCCAAGGCGCGTCGCTGCTGGCGCGCGACGCGGCTCGTCAGCTGCTGAAGGCGCTGCGCGGCCGGCAGGGCTCCGCGGCCCCGATCGTGCGCGAGCTCGCGGTGCGCCAGGGGCTCTTGGCCGAGGTCCCGGAGAAGCTCGGCGAGCGCGAGCAGACACGGCAGGCCGATCTGGCGCGGCTCGTCCGGCTCGCGGAGGAGTTCGACGGCGAGGTCGACGGTTTCGTGGAGCTGCTGCACGAGCGCTTTGGCGAGAGCGCCGGCCGCGGCGTCCATCTGCTGACGCTCCACCGGGCGAAGGGGCTCGAGTGGGACGCCGTCTTCCTGCCGCGCGTCGAGGAGGGCGAGCTGCCGATCCGCCGCGGAGACGTCGGGGAGGAGCGGCGCCTGTTCTACGTCGGCCTGACGCGGGCGAAACGGCATCTGCTCGTCACCTGGGAAGGCAAGCCGAGCCGCTTCCTCGCCGAGCTCGGTGTGCGTGCGGCCGCGGCGCCTATCCCGAAGGGCGACCGGCCGACGCTCGAACAGACGCCGGCGGTGCAAGCGCTCAGGGAGTGGCGGCTGGCGCGGGCGCGCGCCGACGAGGTGCCCGCGTACGTCGTCTTCAACGACCGGACGCTGGCGGAGCTCGTGGCTCGAGAGCCGCGGACGCTCGCCGAGTTGGCGGCGGTCCCGGGCATCGGCCCGGCGAAGCTCGAGCGCTACGGCCCTGAGCTTCTCGCTCGCCTCGCCGAAGTCGCGGCCTGAGCCAGCAGTAACAGCGCGGCTCCGGCGGCTGCAAGCGCGCACAGAGCCAGCGCGGTCGGCTCTACCCAAGCAGGGCCGAGGCTGTGGAGGCAGCCGCGGAATCCGCCGTATGGGATCCCGAAGGTGTTGCAATAGCCGCCCGGATCGTGGACCAGGTGAGGGACGGACGCGCCGGCCAGTGCCGCGCCGAGCACCAGCCCGGCGATTGCAAGCCTCAGGCGGGAAAGGCGCGGCGACACGAGGACGACCATGGCAACTCCGACGGCCGCGAGGGCGATCAGAACGGCCTCGGCGGTCGTCCAAGCGTTCGGGGGGAAGACGGGCTGGCCGAAGTCGGGATCGACCGGCTTCGAAGACGTTGCGACCCACACGACGGCTGCGGCGCCTGCGCCGAGGATCGCCGTCGTACCGGCGAGGCGACGTAGGCGCGGCGACAGAAAGACTCCTACGGCGGCTGCGAGGCCGAGCAAGGAGATCGTCAGTACCGCCGGGTTGACCCAGCCGTGGCCCGGAATCAACGCGCAAGCGCGCTGCGGGCGCACACCGGGCGGGCAGCGGACCTCTTGGTGCGGATCAACCAACGCGTGAAGGACGGCAGCGGCAGCGAGCGCCGCGCCGAGCATGAGCCCGGCGGCTACGAGCCTCGAACGCCGCAGCGGCCCTTGCTCGAGCTGAGCGGCCAGACCGCTTCGTGCGACGTCGACCGTGCGATGCCAGGAGCGCGGCCGCTCGCGGATATCGTCTTCCAGCAGCCGCGTGAACTCCTCGCCGTAGCGCTCCCGCCACGCGGTCGGATACCAGCGCAGGAGGCGGCGAGCTCGCCGTTCGGGCGTCACGTCGCGCCCCTTGTGCTCAGCCGTGAGAGGCCGACCTCGACGACCTGCTTCTGGCGGGCGAGATGCTCTTGGAGCGCAGCCGCGCCGGCGGCGGTCAGCTTGTACGGCCGTCGCCGGTCCTCACTCGGAAGGGCTTCGATCAAGCCGAGACCCTCGAGCCGGTTGAGCGCCTCGTACAGCGTTCCCGGCGCGAGCCGGACAGCGGCGAACGCCTCGATGTCCTTCGTCAGCGCCCAGCCGTGCTTCGGGCCTTCCGCGAGGCTCGAGAGGATCAGCGTCGCCGGCCCCGCGAACCGCCCGAACCTGCCGAGATCCTTGTCGTCGTCCGCCATTGATCCTCGAGCGGGACTTTATTTCGTCAACCGGTATATCGTCAAGCGGAAGATTGGATCTCGACGCGGTCCGGGGCCGCAGCGATAAATCGGACTATGACGCGTCGGCGGTGGCTGCTCGTCGTTGGAGTCGTGGTGTTCGTCGGGGCGTCCGCGGTGGGAGCAGTGCTCGTCGGCAGCTCGGCGGCGAAACCGTTCGGAGACCCGCGCGTACGAGCGCAGCAACTGCTGAATCAGCTCGTTCTTCCGCCCGGCGCACAGCGGCTGCACGCCGAGCCTCGCGGCGACGGCGGTCTGCTCAAGGAGGCCGCGACGAACCCCGGGGACACTCTGCTCGTCGACCGCAGTCGCATCTGGCGCGTGCACGAGTCGTACTTCGATGTCCCGTCCTTCGTCCTGAATCATCTGCCGAGCGACGCGCAGGGGGATGGGCGCGGCGCGGCCGGCGGGCCCGGGATTCCGTACAACAACGAGGACGACGAGTACTTATTTCCGACGAGCGGGAACATCAGGAACTTCGAGCTCGTCCTGAGCTTCGTCCGACTGCCGCACGGCTGGACGGCCATCCGCGCCGATGCAATTGTCAGCAGCTGCCCGTGCATGCACCACTGATCTCGCGTTAGGCCTGCGGCCGGGTGGGTACGAGGAACCCATGGCTACGCGCACTCCGCTGCGCGACTACGAACGCCGACAGGCGGAGCCGCACCACGGC
>DATFSG010000147.1:0-5866 GCA_035262765.1 Gaiellaceae bacterium
AGGGGAGGCCTCCGGAAATCGGCTTCAGATAAGGCCTTACGGGGTCTGCGGGAGGAGACGGATACCAACGTGATCGAAGAGAGAACTGCCCAATTGCAGCAGTGCATGTATCAATACTCACGGGCCATCTACAAGTCCATCAAGGACTTGATCGATCCGTACTCCGACCGCGAGACACAGCTGGAATCGCGGCGCGCCGTGCTCGAGGCGTGTGAACAGACGATGGAGCGGCTGGCGGCCGATCCTCTCTACTTCGCGAAGCCCGAGCGAGCGCTGTTCCAGGACATCCGGCGCTACTTCCCCATCACCGCGCAGGCGCAGGTCGCGTGGGCGGTCGACGAAGGCGTGAAGGCGGCGGTCGCTTTCATCCAGGAGCAGATCGAGTCTGGCCTGCTCGACGGCGGGATCGCCCGCTGCCGCGCGACGACTCGCAAGGGCAAGCCGTGCCAGCGTACGCCGCTGCCGGAGCGGGACTACTGCCCGTCGCACCAGCACCTCGAGACCAAAGCCGCCGCGTAGCAACCGTCCACAGATCTCCACAGCTGCGATCCACAGGCTCGCAGCTATAGGGTGCTGCGCGGGGTGTCTCACGACACGGACAAGCTGATCCGGCAGCTCTCGCTCGTCGCCTTCCTGATGGCCGAGCGACGAGCGCTGACTGCGCGCGACGTGAAGTCGAACGTCGAGGGCTACTCCGAGATGTCGGACGAGGCCTTCGCCCGCCGCTTCTACTCCGACCGCGCCGAGCTCCTCTCGCTCGGTGTCCCGCTGCAGTCGCAGCGCGACGAGTTCACCGGCGAGGAGCTGTACACGCTCCGCTCGGAGCAGTACTTCCTGCCGCAGCTCGAGCTCGAAGACGAGGAGCTCGCGGCGTTGCAGACCGCCTTCTACCTCCTCGAAGGGAAGTTCGCGTATGCCGAGCCGCTGCGGCTCGCGCTGCAGAACCTCGCCCTCGGGCGGCCCGGCTTCAGCGAAGCGCCGACCGATACCGCAAGCCGCGTGGAAGTGCTCGATCCTGACTACTCGCCCGAGACGCCGGGGCGGCTGGCGAAGCTCGAGAACGCGATCTCGAAGCAGCGGACGGTGCGCTTCGACTACTGGTCGATCTCGCGGGACAAGGAGAGCGAGCGCACGCTCAACCCGTACGCGCTCCTCAACGACAACGGGCTCTGGTACGTCGTCGGCCACGACCTCGACCGCGAGGACATCCGCACATTCCGCGTCTCTCGCATCCGTGGCGACATCAAGTTCGCGACGCGCCGCGAGCGCGACTTCCGTGCGCCGACGGACTTCGACGTCGAGCTCTACCGAGGCCGGCCGCCGTGGCAGATCGGCGACAGCGTCGGCACCGCGCGGATCGAGGTGCGCGGGGACACCGCCTGGTGGGTGCGGCGCGCGTACGGCTCGACCGGCACGCTGGAAGACGGCGTCTTCGTCACCGAGTACTCCTCCATCCCCCAGCTCGCCTCCTGGGTGCTGCGCCAGAACGGCCGCGCGGTGCCGCTCGAGCCACACGAGCTGAAGCAGGAGGTCGGCGCGGCCCTGCGCCGCGTGAAGGAGGGGCACGAAGGCGCCCCACCGGAGCCGGCCCGCGAGAAGCAGGTGCGCGCGATCGACGGAACCGTGGAGCGCCCGGCCGGCCCGGTAGCGCCCGAGCGGTTCGCCGTCCTGCAGGCGCTGCTCGCCTACCTGCTCGCCGCCTGCGGCGAGGAGCGGGAGGCCGAGATCCCGGCCGCGGAGCTGCTCGAGCGCTTCCCCTCGATCCCGGCGGACGAGCTCGAAGAGCATCTCTCCCTGCTCAACCTCGTCAACTTCGGCGGCGGCTGCTACACGGTCTATGCCGAGCTGCGCGACAACTCGGTGCACGTGGACAAGGAGCTGTGGGGCGACACGTTCCGCGCCGCGCCGCGGTTGACGCCGCTCGAGGCACGCGCCATCCGGCTCGCGCTCGAGTACGTCGGCCCGATGATCGCCGCCGACGCGCACTCGCCCCTGACGCGCGTCCGCAAGAAGCTCGAGGAGACGTTCGGCCAGTTCGACCTCGAGCGGACGCCCGAGCCGCACGTCGCGACCGAGGAGGTCGACCTGGTCTCCAGGCTCGCGCGCGGCATGCGCGACCACCGCCTCGTCGAGATCGAGTACCAGAAGGAGTCCGACTCGGAGCCCTCGACGCGGCTCGTCGAGCCGTATTCGTTCGGCCGCGAGCTGCCGAACTGGTACGTCCACACGTGGGATCGGACGAGCGATGGCGAGCGGTCGTTCCGCCTCGACCGGATGCGAAGCGCGACGCTGACGAAGGAGCGATTCGAGCCTCGCCCGGGGTTCGAGCCGACGAAGCTGCGGAACGCGCGGACGGCCCGGATCCTGTACGCGGCCGCGATTGCCCGCTTCGCAGCCGAGCGCGGCGCGCGGCGCCTGACCGACGGCACCGCACTGGCGGAGAAGCCCTTCGGCGACGACGAGTGGCTCGAGACCGAGATCCTGGCGGGACGCGGCGACGCCGTGTTGCTCGAGCCGGACGAGCTCCGGCACACGATCGCCGCCCGCGCGAAGGCGCTGGCGAAGGAGCTCGGCGTCGAGCGCCTTCGCGTCCGCGCCTGACGCGAGATGGAAGAGCCGGTCGACTTCGAGCTGGTCGCCGCTTCTCTCCGTGCCGACGCCGCCGACCTCCGCGTCTTCATGGAGGCCCTGACGACGAAGCTGGAGCAGTCGTTTCCGGGACGCTGCAAGGTGGAGCGCGCCGGCCTACTCGGGAAAGGGGACGTGCGCCGGATCAGCGTCGCGGTCGGCGAGAGCCGCTACGAGCTGGCGCACGAGAGTGGAGCCGTCCTGGCGCGGCGCTCATCCGTGGTGCGCGGGATCACGTTGAAGAACGAGGAGCTTGGGTTGGACGAGTGGATCGATGCGCTGGCGGCCGAGGTGGTCGCGGAGGCGAGCCGCAGCGAGCGCGGCCGTCTCGCCCTCGAAAAACTGCTGAGCGGTTGAGCTGACCGCGGAGAGAGAGGACTCATGAGCTACGACCCGCAATCGACCGAAGGCCTCACCGAGCACGGGCAGGAGCGGATCGCCGAGCTACGCAGCGACCATCTGTTCACGAGCGACCTCTCGGTGAACGAGTTCCTGCTCGTCAAGGAGGCGGGCTTCGAGCCGCTTGGGTTCGTCGTCGGCTCCTGCATCTACCACATCGGCTTCCAGCAGTCGCGCTTCAACCAGAGCCAGGAGATGGAGATCCTCTCCCAGGCGATGTACAGCGCGCGCGAGCTGGCGATGACGCGGATGGAGGAGGAGGCCGACCAGCTCGGTGCCGACGGCGTGGTGGGTGTCCGCCTCGACATCGGCCGCTACGAGTGGGGCCCGGACATGGCCGAGTTCATCGCGATCGGCACAGCGATCAAGCACAGCGGAGGCGTGCTGCACCGGGCGCCGAATGGGCGGCCGTTCACGAGCGACCTGTCCGGCCAGGACTTCTGGACGCTCCTGCAGAGCGGGCACCGCCCGCTCGGGATGGTCATGGGCTCCTGCGTCTACCACGTCGCGCACCAGTCGATGTGGAAGGCGATGAAGAACGTCGGCCAGAACACGGAGCTCACGAACTTCACGCAGGCCCTGTACGACGCCCGCGAGCTGGCGATGGAGCGGATGCAGACAGAGGCCAAGCAGCTGCAAGCGGAAGGCATCGTCGGCGTCCAGCTCGTCGAGAAAAGCCACGGCTGGGGCGCGCACGTGATCGAGTTCTTTGCCGTCGGCACGGCGGTCGCGCCGCTGAGCGAGCAGGGAACGGTTCCCACTCCCGGGGTGGTACTGGGGCTGAACTAACCGCGACGGCAGGCCCGGCTTGCGCTACTTCGGAATGAAGCTCATGGTGCCGTTGCTCTCGACGATGCCCCACTCCTCGACAGACGCGATCTGCTGAGCGCGCATCTCTTCCGAGACCTCGTCCGCCGTCAACCTGTCGCGCCGCAGGTTGCCGTCGATGAGCTTGCCGTCCTGGAGGATGACGATCGGCTCGCCCCCGAGGATTCGCCGCGCGCGACGTGAGCGGAAGCTGAGGTAGAGATGCCGACCTGCACCACGGCGATCGTCGAGACGGCGATGACCGCGCCCGTGACCGAGTAGTCGTCCTGCGTCAACCCCTGCTGGATCGCGTCGCCGAGGACCACGAGCAGCACGAGGTCGATGGGCTCAGCGAGGAGAGCTCGCGGCGCCCCATGACGCGCAGCACGAAGACGACGAACGCGTAGAGGAAGATGGCTCGGAGCGCGATGTCCATCTAGGGGAAGACCGTGAGAGTCCGGTGGAGGGTGATGAGCGCCCGACCGCCGTTGTAGAGCGTGACCGTCTGGTCGTGGGCGCCGACGTTCGTCGGATTCACCTGAAAGTCGACGTAGAGCACGTAGGACCGGCCACGGGAGATCGGCCCGAGGTCGAGGGCAAGCTTCCCGTTCTCGCTTGCCTGGTTGACCGGCGACGGCTCGATTGTGTTGATCGTCAAGGCGTCGAGCCAGCCGCGGTCGAGGACGAGCTCGGCCTGAGCGAGCTTCCTCTTGGCGGTGATGCGAAAGCGAGCCTGGTAGAGAAGCCCTCCCCGTACGCGCGAGGGCGCGGAGATCGAGAAGTGGGCGGCCGCGACCGTGCCGGTCGAGGTCTCGGGGCGCTGCCCGAACACGTTGAGCAGCGCCAGCACCGGGACGACACAGACGACCGCGAAGAGGCCGCGCCTGATCCAGACGTCGCTCTCGCGGTGCTCCAGGTCGCGGTCGCGCCGTAGAACGATCGAGTCAGGGATCCCGGACACCTTGCTGTTGTCAACAACGGCGACCGGAGCAAAACGGGTACTGCGCGGTGCCGCTAGCCGCCGGCCGGCAGCGTGAGCGTGAAGATCGAGCCCGGATCCGCTCCGGAGCTCACGTCCAGCGACCCGCCGTGGGCCTCGGCGATCGAACGGGCGATGAAGAGCCCGAGGCCGGTGCCCGGCTTCGAGGCGCCCGGCACGTCCACCCGCCCGAACTTCTCGAAGATGCGCGTCTGCTGGTCGCGCGGGATCCCGGGACCGGCATCCCGTACCGCGATTCGCACCGCGCCGTTCGCCGCGGCGGCCGAGACCTTGACCTCGCCGCCCTCCGGCGAGTACTTCACGGCGTTCTCGATCAGGTTCCCGAGCACCTGCCGCAGCCGGGCGCGATCGCCGCGGATCGCCGGCAGCGCTCCGTGGACGGAGGCGACGACGGGCACCTCCTGTTGCGCGAGCGTCGCGGCGTCCACCGCCTCGTCGACGACGCGGCCAAGGTCGACCTCGTCGAAGCGGTAGCTGAACGTCCCGGCCTCGATCCGCGACGTGTCGAGGACGTCGCCCACCAGCTCGGCCAGCCGTGTCGTCTCGTCGCCGATGAGGGCGAGGAACGACTCGCGCTGTGCAGCCGTGAGCATCCGCCAGCGGTCCTGCAGCGTCCGCGAGGCGCCGATCACGGCGGCCATCGGGCTGCGCAGCTCGTGCGACACGAGCGAGACAAAGTCGGCGCGAAGCTGCGAGAGACGGGCCAGCTCCTCGACGCGGCGCCGCTCCGCCTCGTACGCGCGGATGTTCTGGACGGCGGTCGCCACGAGGCGCCCCAGGAGCGAGACGAGCTCCACCTCGTCCTCGCTGAACGCGTCGGGTTGGTCGCGCGACAGGCTCAGCATCCCGATCGTGCGGGCGCCGAGCAGCAGCGGCGTCACGAGCTCGCTGCGCAGGCCGAGCGCGAGGAGCTGCTCGTCGGCGGGCGAGTCGCGCTCGTTGAGGTCGCGCCGCACGACCAGCTTGCCGTCGAGCACGCGCTCGAGCAGAGAGCCCTCGATCGGATCGCTGTTGCCGGGCGGGAAGACCTCG
>DATFSG010000148.1:0-2987 GCA_035262765.1 Gaiellaceae bacterium
TGCGGCGAGGTTCGGATAGTCGACGAGGTCGAGGGCGATGTCGAGCATCGCGGCGTAGTCGCCCGAGTCATAGACGCAGCCGTTCGGCGTCTCGTACGGCATGTCCTCGGCGTTGATGTAGTTGCGCTTCCGCACCTCGACCGGGTCGAGGTCGAGCTCGCGCGCCACGATGTCGATCACGCGCTCGGTGAACCAGAGGTGCTGCATGCGCGAGTAGCCGCGGTTCGGGGAGACAGGCGCCTTGTTCGTCGCGACCTGCGTGAAGTCGAGCTCGATGTGCTTCCAGCGGTACATCCCGGGCGTGACCTGCGCCCAGATCACCCCGCCGAGCGGCTCGTAGCGCAGCCACGCGCCGGCGTCGTCGAGCGCCTTCGTGCGGAAGCCGAGCAGCGTCCCGTCATCCTTGACAGCGACCTCCGTGTCCCGGAACCAGCGCTCGTTGCCGTGCGACATCGAGAGATGGAAGTCGGTGCGCCACTCCGTCCACTGCACCGGCCGGTTGAGCTTGCGCGCGAGCAGGCAGCAGACGACCAGCTGCGGATGCGACGTGATCTTGTTGCCGAAGCCGCCGCCGATGTCCTGGGTGACGAAGCGGAGCTTGTCGAGCCCCACCTTCATCGCCGGCCCCATCATGATCGCGGCGAAGCCGGGGAACTGGTTGTTGGTGTGGATCGTCCACTGCCCGACGCCGCGGTTGTACTCGACGAGCGCGCCGTCGCACTCGAGCGGCGTTGAGTTGAAGCGGTGGAAATGGAGCTCGGGGATCTTCACGACCCGGTCGGCGTCGGCGAACGCGGAGTCGAGGTCGCCCCACGAGTACAGGCCCGTCCACATCAGGTTCCCGCCGGCGTCGTCGTGGAGCACCGGCGCGTCGGAGCCCTGCGCCTCGCGGGCGTCGACCAGCGCGGGCAGCGGCTCGTACTCCACCTCGACGAGCTCGGACGCGTCCCGCGCGAGCTCGCGCGTCTCGGCGACGACCGCGACGACCGGCTCGCCGACGTAGCGCACCTTGCCGACCGCGAGCGAGAAGTCCTTGATGTTCGCTCCCGGCACGCTCGAGATCTGGAAGAACGGATCGGTGAGCGCCGCGACCTCCTCGCCGGTCAGCGTGCCGTAGACCCCGTCGATCGCCTCGGCCGCCGAGACGTCGACGCTCGTGATGTGCGCGTGCGCATACGGGCTGCGCACGAAGTGGAGGTAGCCCATCCCGTGCCGCTTGACGTCGTCGACGAAGACGCCCTCGCCCTGCAGGAGGCGCTTGTCCTCCTTGCGCTTGACGCTCTGGCCGCCCCAGCCCTTCTGCACCTCGACCTTCTCGGGAGCGATCGTGGTCTCGGTCACTTCGCCACCGACTTCACGGCCTCGAGGATGTTCCAGTAGCCGGTGCAGCGGCAGATGTTGCCCTGCAGCGCCTTCTTGATCTCGTCCTCGTCCGGGCTCGCGTTCTCGCGGAGCAGCGCAGTCGCGCTCATCAGCATCCCGGGCGTGCAGTAGCCGCACTGGAGCGCGTGGTGCTCGTTGAAGGCCTGCTGCAGCGGTGTCAGCTCGCCGTCCTCGCTCAGTCCTTCGACGGTCTCGACGCTCGCGCCGTTCGCCTGGACGGCGAGGAGCATGCAGCTCTTGACGAGCGTGCCGTCGAGGATCACCGAGCATGCGCCGCAGTTGCCCGTGTCGCAGCCGACGTGGCTGCCGGTCAGGTCGAGGTCGTCGCGGAGGAAGTGGATCAGGAGCTTGCGCGGCTCGACGTCGCGCTCGTAGGTCGTCCCGTTGACGGTGACCGAGACGTCCATCAGCGGGCAGCCGCCTCCTGCGCGGCGCGCGTCGCGAGCACCGCCGAGAGGTGGGCGCGGTACTCGCTCGAGGCGTGGACGTCGAACGGAGGCGTGATGTTCGCCGCACGCACCGCGTCGGCCACTCCTTCCGGCGAGTCAGCCGCGACGACCACCGGCACCGCGGCGACGCAGCCGAGCGCGACCTTGAAGGCGCCGTTCACACTCGCGGCGGCGCTCGCGATGCACGTCCCGTCGGCCCCGAGCGTGACCGCGGCGAAGCCGTCCTTCTTGCCGGCCGGGATGGAGATCCGCGTCAGCAGCTCGCCCGGCCCGGCCGCCGTCATATAGACGCCGAGAAAGAACTCCTCCGCCGGAACCTCGCGCTCGCCGCCGGCGCCGGCGATCGTCATCCGCGCGCCGACCGCGACCATCAGCGGCGGCAGGTGGTTCGTCGGGTCGTTCGAGCAGACGTTGCCGCCGATCGTGCCGCGATTGCGAACCTGGACGTCGGCGATCGTCGCGCAGACCTCGCCGAGGATCGGCCGCGCCTTCGCCTCGGCCGAGGCCATGAGCTCGGAGTACGTCGTCATCGCGCCGACCGTGAGCGTCCCGTCGCCGGCGAGCTCGATCCCCTTCAGCTCTTCGAGCCCGTTGAGGTCGACGAGCATGTCGGGCGACGCCGCGCGCGACTTCATCACGTTGACCAGCGTCTGCCCGCCCGCGAGCGCGCGGGCGCCGTCGTTCGCCGCGAGCAGCTCGAGAGCCTCCGCCACGGACCCGGGTTTTGCGTACTCGACCTCGCGCAGCAGCACGAGAGCGATCCTATAGAGAGGCGTGAATGCGAGTTTTGGCGTCGCGCAGGCGGCCGCCGTCGCGGCCCGCGCGCACCGCGAGGATCTCGGCCAGGATCGAGACCGCCGTCTCCGAGGGCGAGGCCGCGCCGATGTCGAGCCCCGTCGGTCCAGAGATGCGGTCGAGCTCGTCGTCGGTCACGCCGTCGTCGCGCAGGACGCCGCGCCGGCGCTCCTGGTTGCGGCGCGAACCGATCCAGCCGACGTAGAACGCGTCGCCGGCGAGCGCGCCGCGGATCATCGGCAGGTCGAACTTGTCGTCGTGCGTGAGGACGACGACCGCTGTGCCCAGGTCCGGCGGAGCCTGCGCCATCGCCTCGTCGGGCCAGAGCACGAGCAGCTCGTCGGCGCTCGGGATTCGCTC
>DATFSG010000149.1:0-14862 GCA_035262765.1 Gaiellaceae bacterium
CACGACGCGGTCCTCCTCCCCGCGCCGCCGCACCTCGTACGTCCCGTCGCTGCGCGCAACGACGACCGTCTCCGCACCGAGCCGCTGCGCCTGGGTGAGCTGCCCCTTCATCGAGCGGCCAGCGTAATCGGTGTCGACCGATCGGCCCTCCGCCCGCCACTCTGCGATCTGTGGGAGGAGACGCCCGCGCAGCTCTGGCTCCTCGAACGCGACGAAGACGTCGAGCGGCGGCGCCTCGGCGGTCGCGCCCTCTCGCTCCATGGCGAGCAGCAGCCGTTCGAGGCCGGCGCCGAAGCCGATGCCGGGCGTCGCCGAGCCGCCGACCGCCTCGACCAGCCCGTCGTAGCGGCCGCCGCCGCAGATCGTGGAGTTGACGTTCTCCTCGGGCCCGACGAACTCGAAGGTCGTGCGCGTGTAGTAGTCGAGGCCCCGCACGAGCGCTGGATCGAGCACGTACGGGACGCCGTAGTGATCGAGATACGACCGGAGTGCGTGGAAATGCTCGCGGCAGGCGTCGCAGAGCGAGTCCCCGATCTTCGGGGCGTCGGCGAGCGCCGCGAGCACCTGCTCGTTCTTCACGTCGAAGACCTGGAGGACGCTCGTCGCGCGCTTGTGCGCGATCTCCTCGTCGATTAGCTCGGGATGCGCGTCGAGCCATTCGTTGAGCCGCGCGACGTACTGCGGCCGGCAGTTCTCGTCACCGATCGAGTTGAGCCGCAGCTCCCACTCGGTCACGCCGAGCCGCCGCAGGAGCTCCGCATAGAACTGGATCACCTCGGCGTCGACGGCGGGATCCGTCGAGCCGATCGCCTCGAGCGACAGTTGCCAATGTTCGCGGTAGCGGCCCCGGCCCGGGCGCGAGTAGCGATACATCGGCGCGATCGCATACGCCTTGACCGGCTGCGGCTCCTGCGCGAGGCCGTGCTCGACGTAGGCCCGCGCAATCGGCGCCGTCCCCTCAGGGCGCAGAGTGAGCGAGCGGTCGCCCCGGTCGGTGAACGAGTACATCTCCTTGTGCACGACGTCGGAGGCCTCGCCCGCTGTGCGCTCGAACAGAGCCGTCTCCTCGAACCCGGGCGTGGAGACGCGCGACCAGCCGTACTGCGCGCACTGCTCCTCGATCGCGCGAATCACGCGCCACCACAGGTGGTCGCGCGGCAGGACGTCGTGCGTCCCGCGCGGCGCCTGGAACTTCGTGCTCACGCTCCGGGCGTCGCCGAAGGCGGCGCGGTCGGCCGGCTGGGTGTCGGCGGCTTAGCCGCCGGCACTTCCAGCCTCCGCGCGGAGCTCTGCCAGGAACGGATTGCGTGCGAGCTCGACGCCGAGCGTCGTCTCCGGGCCGTGACCCGGGTGGACGACCGTCTCGGGTGGAAGCTTCTCGGTGAGCATCCGCACCGAGGCGATCAGCGTGTCCCAGTCGGCGCCCGGCAGGTCGACGCGGCCGACCGAGCCCGCGAAGAGCAGGTCGCCGCTGAAGAGCTCGCCCTCGGCGAAGAAGGCGACGTGCGCCGGGGAGTGGCCCGGCACCGCGAGGCACTCGAAGCTGATGCCTGCCACCTCGATCGTCTCGCCGCCGCTCACCAGGTGCTCGGGCGCGTGCGGCCGTCCCGGCACTCCGACGGGCGCGAACTCCGGATAGCGCTCGAGCCGCTCGCGCTCTCCCTCGGGCATCCAGACCTCCGCGCCGGTCCCCTCGGCGAGGTCGGCGACGCCGCCGAGATGGTCGAAATGGCCGTGTGTGACGAGGATCCCCGCGCAGGAGGTGCCGAGCCGCGCGAGCTCGAGGCGCAGGTCGGCGGCGTCTCCGCCTGGGTCGATCACCGCGCACTCGGCCGCACCGCGCTCGCCTCGGACGACGTAGCAATTCGTCTGGAGCGGACCGAGCTCGTATCTGTCGACCGCGAGCGGCATCGCGGCGAGTCTAGTGAACCTCTGGTTAGCCGCTCGCCGACTGCGGGAAGGGGCTGTCCGTGCGTCACTGGCGGCTTCGGGAGGTCGAGACACCGCACGGTGCGCGGTCGCCCGTCGTCCTGCACTCGAAGGACGGTGCCGAGCGAGCCGTCCTGATCGAGCTGCAGGCGGGCGAGGCGCTCGGCGAGCACAGCGTGAAGGAATCGGCGCTCCTGATCGTGCTCGACGGGTCGGTGCTAGTCGCTGCCGGCGACGAGTCGGTCGATGGCGACGCCGGAGCGCTCTTCCACTTCGATCCCGACGAGCGGCACTCGGTGACCAGTGAGGCGGGCGCGCGCCTGCTGTTGCTCCTCGCGCCGTGGACGGGCGAGGGCCACTACCGCGGCGACCGGCCGGCCGCGTCGGGCGTCAGCGCTTCTTAGCTGCGCCCTTCTGTCCCAGTTCCCCTGCCTTCCGCTGGTAGCGGTTGTACGAGAAGCGGTCGAGGTAGTACGTGAACGGGATGAAGATGAGGGTGTAGACCGCGCCGAAGATGAAGGCAGCGGCGTAGTTGTGGTGCCCGTTCTTGGAGCCAAGGATGGCGAAGACCGCGAAGATCACGACTCCGAAGATCAGCGCGCGCTTCGTGGCGCGCCGCCACGACGGCGGCGGCGGAACGCGGACTGGCCTGCCGCCGCGCTGCTGAGTCGTCTTGGCCCTCGGCTTGGGCTTCGCCCCGTCGCTCTTCGGCCTGTCGCGCTTCTCCGGCGCCGCAGCAGCTTCTTCGGGCGGTTCCTCAAGCTCGTTCCCCTCGCCGTCGACCCAGACGGTCTCGTACTCGTGTCTGCGCTCCTTCAGCGCGCGACGCCGCTGTTTCTTGGTGGGCATGGAGGGCTAGCCTAGCTCGCCTCCGACGACCGACCCGGCGACGACACGGCTGCCGAGGTGGTAGGCGAGGTAGCGCCAGTCGTGCGCGTCGAGGAGCGTGACGTCGGCGCGGTAGCCGGGCGCGAGCCGCCCGACTTCGTCGGCGCGGCCGAGGACGTGGGCGGCGTTGACCGTGCACGCGGCGAGCGCCTCCGCCGGCGACAGGTGCAATTGCGTGGCGGCGAGTGAGCAGACGAGCGGCAGGCTCTCGCAGAAGGCGCTGCCCGGGTTGAAATCGGTCGCAAGAGCGACTGCGGCACCGGCGTCGACAAGAGCTCGCGCCGGCGGCATCGGCCGGTCGAGAAAGAGCGCGCTCGCGGGCAGGAGCACGCCGACGACGTCGCTCGAGGCGAGCGTGCGGATTCCCTTCTCACCCGTCGCCTCGAGGTGGTCGACCGAGCGCGCCGCGAGCTCCACCGCGAGCGGGATCGCTCCCGACTCCGTGAACTGATCTCCGTGCAGCCGCAGGGCGAGACCGGCGTCGCGGCACGCCTCGAGGTACCGCCGCGCCTGCGCCGCGTCGAAGGCTCCGCGCTCGAGGAATACGTCCGCGGCCTCTGCGAGCCCGGCCGCTTCCTGCAGAACCTCGGCCAGCGCGAAGTCGAGGTAGGCGTCGGCGCCGGCGAACTCGGGCGGCACCGCGTGGGCGCCGAGCCAGGTCGGGATGCCGCCCGCCACCCGGATCGCCCGGAGCGACGCGAGCTCGGTTTCCTTGTCGAGCCCGTAGCCGGACTTGGCCTCGAACGTCGTCGTGCCCTCGCGACGCATCCACGTGCGGTGGCGCTCGACCGCGGCAAGCAGGCCGGCCTCTCCGGCCGCGCGTGTCGCACGGACGGTCGAGAGGATGCCGCCACCCGCCGCATGCAGCTCTTCGTAGCTCGCGCCGCCCGCGCGGAGCGAGAACTCGTCGACGCGGTCGCCGCCGAACGCGGCATGGGTGTGGCAGTCGACAAGACCGGGGACCGCGCACAGCCCGCGGCAGTCCAGCTCGCGGACGTCGCCGTCGAGCGCCGGAAGCTCGCTCATCCGCCCGACCGCCTCGATCGTGTCGCCCGCGCAGAGGACGAAGGCGTCATCCAGCACATCGACCTCGCCGAGTGCCGCGCCGCGCAGGGGAGCACCCCTTCCCGCCGGCGTCGCGATCTGCGCGAGGTCGCGCAGGAGCAGGCGCGCGCCGTGCTGGGTCACGCGTCGCCGGGGAAGGGCGGTATCCGCAGACCGCCGTCTTCTGCGGCGGCGAGCGCCTCCGGATAGCCCGCGTCGACGTGCCGCATCACGCCCGTGCCCGGGTCCGTGGTCAGAACGCGCTCGAGACGTTCGGCCTGCGCGTCGGTGCCGTCCGCCACGACGACCATCCCCGCGTGGATCGCGTTGCCGATCCCGACGCCGCCGCCGTGGTGGACGCTCACCCACGTCGCTCCCGCCGCGACATTGACGAGCGCGTTGAGGATCGGCCAGTCCGCGATCGCGTCGGAGCCGTCGCGCATCGACTCGGTCTCGCGATACGGCGAGGCGACGGAGCCGGCATCGAGGTGATCCCGCCCGATCACCACAGGCGCCGTGACCTCACCGCTGCGGACGAGCTCGTTGATCGCCAGGCCCGCTTTGGCGCGGTCGCCGTAGCCGAGCCAGCAGATCCGCGCAGGCAGGCCCTGGAACGCCACCCGCTCGGTTGCCATCTCGAGCCACCGCTGCAGGAGGGGATCGTCCGGGAACAGCTCGAGCAGGCGGTCGTCGATCGCCGCGATGTCTGCAGGATCGCCCGACAGCACCGCCCACCGGAAGGGACCGACGCCACGGCAGAAGAGCGGCCGAATATAGGCCGGGACGAAGCCCGGGTATGCGAACGCGTCCTCTACACCACCATCACGCGCCTCACCTCGCAGGTTGTTGCCATAATCGAAAACATAGGCGCCGCGCCGGACGTACTCGAGCAGGGCTTCGACGTGGCGGACGATCGACTCGCGGGCCAGCCGCAGGTACTCGTCCGGATCGGACGAGCGCAGAGCAGCCGCCTCGTCCACCGAGTAACCGCGCGGCACGTAACCGTTCAGCGGGTCGTGGGCGGCCGTCTGGTCGGTGATCAGATCGAACTCCTCCCCGCGCGCCACGAGCTCCGGCACGACGTCGGCGGCGTTCCCGACCAGCCCGACCGAGAGCGGGCGCTTTTCCGCAGCGGCCGCGCGAATGCGCTCGAGCGCGTCGTCGAGGGACTCCGCCGCCTCGTCGAGATACCGCGTCTCGAGCCGCCGCTCGATCCGGTGCTGATCGACCTCGATGCAGAGGATCGCCGCACCCGCCATCGTCCCGGCGAGCGGCTGTGCGCCGCCCATGCCGCCCAGCCCGGCGGTGAGGATCGTCCGTCCGCGCAGATCCGGTGAGCCGAAATGCTTCTCACCAGCCGCCGCGAACGTCTGGTACGTCCCCTGCAGGATCCCCTGCGACCCGATGTAGATCCACGAGCCCGCGGTCATCTGCCCGAACATCGTCAGCCCTTCGGCCTCGAGCCGCCGGAACTCGTCCCACGTCGCCCACTTCGGCACGAGCAGCGAGTTCGCGATCAGCACACGCGGCGCGCCCTCATGGGTCGTGAACACGCCGACCGGCTTCCCGCTCTGGACGAGTAGCGTCTCGTCGGGGCCGAGCTCGAGCAGCGCTGCGACGATCGCGCGCAGCGCCTCGTGGTTCCGCGCTGCCTTGCCGGAACCGCCGTAGACGACAAGCTCCTCCGGCCGCTCGGCCACCTCGGCGTCGAGGTTGTTGAGGAGCATCCGCAGCGGAGCCTCGGTCGACCACTGACGCGCGTTCAGCTCTGTCCCGCGCGGGGCGTGGATCGACGAGAGGTCGGCGCAGAGCGCGTCGACCCGCGCGGCGAGGCTCGCGGTCATGCTCACTCCAGCTTCCCCGCATGTACCTCGACAACCGCGAGGAGCGAACCGTCCCGAATCGCCGAGGCAACGGCCTCGATGTCGCCGGCGAGCGGACGGTCGTCGCGCAACCTCGGCGACAGCTCACGCACCGCCGCCCGCGCCGCTTTGCCGCCGGCGCCTGGCTCGAGCGGCGCGTGGAACTCGACCGCCTGTGCTCCGGCGAGCAGCTCGATCGCCAGCGCGCGCTCGGAGTTCGCGAGCACCTGCCACGCCTTGAGACCGGCCGCGTTCCCCATCGAGACGTGATCCTCCTGCCCCGCGCTCGTTGGGATCGAGTCGACGGACGCCGGGTGGCAGAGCGACTTGTTCTCGGAGACGAGCGAAGCGGCCACGTACTGCGGGATCATGAAGCCGCTGTTGAGGCCGCCGTCGGTCGTGAGGAAGGCGGGCAGCCCCTCGGAGAGATTCGGGTTGACGAGCCGCTCGAGCCGCCGCTCGGAGATGTTCGCGAGCTCCGCGACCGCCATCGCGAGAGCGTCGAGCGCGAAGGCGAGCGGCTGCCCGTGGAAGTTGCCGTTGGAGACGAGCACGTCGTCGTCGACGAGCACGAGAGGGTTGTCGGTCGCCGCGTTCAGCTCGACCGCGACGGTGTACTCCGCGTACTCGAGCAGGTCGCGGCTCGCGCCGTGCACCTGCGGCGCGCAGCGGAGCGAGTACGCGTCCTGCACCTTGTCGCACCAACGATGCGCCTCGATGATCGCCGAGCCCTCGAGCAGCTGGAGCACGTTCGCGGCGGCCGCTTGCTGGCCGCGCAACGGGCGCAGGGCGTGGATCTGCGGCAGGAATGACGTCCGCGAACCCTGGAGCGCCTCGACCGAGAGGGCGCAGGCGACGTCGGCCATCCGAGCGAGCCGGCGCGCGCGCACGATGGCGAGCGCCAGCATCGCCGCCATGAACTGGGTGCCGTTGACGAGCGAGAGGCCCTCCTTCGCCGCCAGCTTCACGGGCTCGAGGCTCGCCCGCGCGAGCGCGTCCTCGCCCGCGAGCCGCTCTCCCTCGATCCACGCCTCCCCCTCGCCGACGAGCGGCAGCGCGAGATGTGCGAGCGGCGCAAGGTCGCCCGAGGCCCCGACTGAGCCGCGGCTCGGCACGACCGGCAGGAGGCCGCGCTCGAGGAAGGCGAGGAGCAGCTCTACGGTCTCGATGCGCGCACCAGAGTTCCCCTTGGCGAGCGCGTTCGCGCGCAGGAGCATCGCCGCCCGGACGACCTCGTCGGGATACGGATCGCCGACACCACAGGCATGCGAGCGGAGCAGCCGCAACTGCAGCTCGGCGGTCTGCTCCTCCGGGATGGCGACCGCGACGAAGCGGCCGAAACCAGTATTGACGCCATAGGTGTGCTCGCTGCTCCCGTGCGCTGCGCGTTCCACGAGCTCGCGCGCGGCGCTCATCCGCTCCCGGGCCCGGTCGGACAGCTCAGCGGTCATTCCGTTGACCGCGACCGCCCAGACGTCGTCGACGGTCAGGTCGTCGCCCGTGAGGCCGATCGCCGTCCGCTGCGCCACGACGCGAGTCTAGGACGCAGCCCGCTCCGGACGTTGCCCTACGTGCCCCCGGGGGGTTTCGCAACCCCCTGCAGACACCGTAGCCCGGCGCCCGTCACGCGTCCGTCGCGGCTTCGCCGCGATTTCGCACCTGTCTACTCGTCGAGGAGCCGCAGCTCGAGGACGTGCGACGGATCGAGACCGGCGACGTCGAGGAGCGAGCCCGCGGCAGCGACCGCGGCGCCTGCCGGGAGCAGTCCGACGAGCTCCGACCCGGTGACATGGAGCCCTCGCTGGGCTGCCTCGCGGTGCACCGCGGCCACCACCTCGTGCAGCGGCGACGCCCGCCAGTCCTCGACGTTGAGGCTGATCTGGACGTGCCCGGCCCGCGGCAGCCGGAGGCCGAGCGCGCGGACGCCCGGGAAGCCGCCGTCGCGCTCGCGCACGGCGCGTGCCACCTCCCGCACGGCGTCGAGGTCGTCGCCGGCGAGATCGACGTTGAATGCGATCAGCGGCGCCCGTGCTCCGATCAGCACGCCGCCGGCGGATGCGTCGAGCTGCGCCGGGCCGAAGTCGGGTGCGAGCTCCCCGACGTCGATGCGCTGTTGCAGCTCTAGCGCGCCTCCCCGCCGGAAGAAGGCGGGGTTACGTCCGCCTCCAAGCTCGCCGTAGAGAAAGACCGGGAGCCCGAGCTCACCTCCGATCCGCTCGGCGAGCGTCAGCGCCGTTGCCCGCGCTCGTTCCATGTCCTCCGGCCGGATCGGGACGATCGGCACGACATCGGCCGCGCCGATCCGCGGGTGGACGCCTTCGTGGCGCCGCAGGTCGATCCGTGCCTGCGCGACGGCGACCGCGGCGACGAGCGCGTCCACAACCTCGCTGTCGTCGCCGACCAGCGTGAAGACCGAGCGGTTGTGATCGGGATCCGTGTGGATGTCGAGCAGGTGCGCGCGCTCGGCCAGCTCGCTGCCGAGTAGGCCGATGAGGACGGAGTCGCGCCCCTCGGAGAAGTTCGGCACGGCCTCGAGCGGCAGCATCGGCGCGAACCCTACGCTCCACGCCGATGACCGCCCGCAAGTCCTCCTACCGCTCGCTCGCCTCGCTCGAGCGCGACCTCGCCCGCTGCCGCGCCTGCGTCGAAGCCGGCTACCCGCTCGAGTCGCTCCCTGTACGCGCGCCCGGCGAGCGGCAACACGCCTACTTGTTCGGCCAGGCACCCGGCGCGGTCGAAGGAGAAGAGCGGCTGCCGTGGCGCGGACGCGCAGGCCGGACGCTACGGCGCTGGCTCGAGCTGGAGGAGGACGAGTTCTACGCCACCTTCTACTGCGCTTCGGTCACTCGCTGCTATCCCGGTCGAGCCGCTTCCGGCCGGGGCGACCGGACGCCGACCCCGCGCGAGCAGGACCTCTGCTCCTTCTGGCGCGATTGGGAGCTCGAGCTGCGGCAGCCGCGCCTGATCGTCACGGTCGGCGGGCTCGCGCTGCGGCGGCTGCTCGGCCTCTCCTCGCTCACGCCGTTCGTCGGCAAGCTCCTGGAGCTGGACGGCACTCCGGTCGTCCCGCTCCCCCACCCGTCCGGCGCGAGCGGCTGGCTCAACGACCCCGCGAACCGCGAGCAGCTGGCAGCCGCCACGGCGCTCGTCCGCTCGGAGCTCGCCCGACTCTAGTCGGCCGGGGAGGCCACGACCCAGCGCGCGTCGAGCCTTCGCTCGAGCCGGAGCCCCGCCTCCGCAAGCGCCGCGTCGAGCTCCGCGTCGTCCGCGAACACGCGCATCGAGAACGGGTGCCGCCACTGCTCGCCGCCCGACTCGTACTCCATCTCGCCGTGCACGACCCCGGCCTCGACCCGTTCGACGCGCAGGCGGGAGACGACGTCTCCGAGCGTCCTTTCGCCGCCGTCGTCCGGCGACCACGCGAGCGGCAGCCCCTCTACAACGACGAGATCGGAGTGCCGCCGGCACGTCTCGAGGAACGCCCGCCGCTGCTCGGGCTCCGCGGTGACGAGGTTGCTGGCGAGTAGGACGGCGTCGAAGCGGCGGCCGAGGTCGAGCCCCTCGATCTGCGCCTGCACCGTCTCCGCATCCCGCACGTGCGCGAGCATCTCCGTCGACTCGTCGACCGCGGTCACGCGGTAGCCGAGCCGCACGAGCTGCCGCGTGATCCGCCCCGTGCCGCAGCCGAGCTCCAGCACCGACCCGCCCGCCGGAACGACCGAGGCCACGACGTCGCCCTCCCCCAGCTCGGGCAGTCGCGCGTAGAGCCCGACCGGGCTGCCGTCAGGGGCGGCTTCCATTTCACTCAGGAGCATAGGACTCCGTCGCTACATTCAAAGGAGTGAGCGCAGTCCCCTACCGCCGCACGTTCGGGCGGCTTCTCTCGTTCCTCCGCCCCTACAAGCGCGGCCTCGTCACCTCGATCTTCCTCGCGATCGGCTCGCAGGCGTGCCAGATCGCCCTGATCCTCGTGACGGGGAAGAACGTCATCGACGGAGCGCTCCTGAACCACGACACGGGAAAGCTCTGGCTCTACGTCGGAGCGATCGTCGCGCTCGGGTTCACGTCGGCGGCGCTCATGAGCAGCCGCAGGCTCATCTCCGGCAAGCAGGCACTCGACGTCGAGATGGATCTGCGCCAGAGCCTCTACTCGCACTTCGTGCGCCTCTCTTTCGGCTTCTACGATCGCAACCAGACCGGCCAGCTGATGTCACGCGCGACGGTCGACCTGCAGGGCGTCCGCTTCTTCCTCGGATACGGGCTGATCTTCTTCTTCCAGAACGCCCTCACCGTCGCCTCGGTCAGCATCGTCATCTTCTTCCTGGACTGGCGGCTCGCGCTGATCGTCGTCGCGGTGATGCCGTTCCTGATCGTGGTCGCGTACCGCTACAGCCACGTCGCCCATCCGACGCTGCGCGACGTCCAGCAGAAGCTCGCCGATGTCGCGACGGTTGCCGAGGAGAACATCGTTGGCGTCCACGTCGTCAAGGCGTTCGCTCAGGAGCCGGCCGAGGAGGCGAAGTTCGCAGTCCGGAACGAGGCGCTCTTCGCGCAGACGATCCGCGCCAACCGGCAGCGGGCGACCTACGTGCCGCTGCTCTCGTTCATGCCGCTGCTCGCGCAGGCCGCCGTGCTGCTCGTCGGCGCGCGGATGGTGGCGAGCGGCTCGCTCTCCGTCGGCTCGTTCATCGCCTTCAACTTCTTCCTCGCCATGCTCGTGATGCCGCTGCGCTCGCTCGGGATGTGGGTCGGCCAGGCCCAGCGGGCGACGGCGTCGGGCGAACGGATCTTCCAGATCCTCGACGAGCCCGAGGACGTGGCCAATCGCCTGCGGGCCATCGACCTGCCCGAAGGCGACGGCGAGATCCGCTTCGAGGACGTCTCCTTCTCGTACCTGCCGGACCGGCCTGTCCTCGAGCACCTCGACCTGGCGCTCGACGCGGGGACAACGGTCGCCCTGATCGGCCACACCGGCTCCGGCAAGACGACGCTCTCGTCGCTCGTGCCACGCTTCTACGACGTCGACTCGGGCCGCGTTCTCGTCGACGGAGTGGACGTGCGCGACGTGAAGCTCGCGTCGCTGCGCCGCGCAATCGGCGTCATCGCCCAGGATCCGTTCCTCTTTTCCACCACCGTCCGCGACAACATCGCGTTCGGTCTGCCCGAGCTGAGCGACGCCGAGATCGAGCGCGTGGCGAGGCTCGCGCAGGCGCACGAGTTCGTCGAGCGGCTGCCGCAGGGCTACGACACCGTCATCGGCGAGCGCGGCATCACGCTCTCGGGCGGGCAGCGGCAGCGGATCGCGATTGCGCGCGCCCTCGCCGTCGACCCGCGCATCCTGATCCTCGACGACGCGACCGCCTCGGTCGATGCGACGACCGAGTCCCGCATCCGCGCCGGCCTGCGCGAGGTGATGAGCGGCCGGACGACGCTGATCATCGCGCACCGCCTCTCGACGATCGCGCTCGCCGACGAGATAGTCGTGCTCGACGACGGCCGGATCGCCTGTCGCGGCACGCACGAGGAGCTGCTCGAGACGAGCGGCATCTACCGCGAGATCTACGACCACGGCCTCCTCGAGCGCCAGTTCGCCGACGCCGTCGAGGCGCGCGCCGACGTGGAGGAGGTCGCCTGATGCGAGTCCATTGGGGCGGTCAGGCGGCGCCGGAGACGAAGGTCGAGGACTGGTCGTGGAACACAACGCGCCGGCGGCTCGGCGTGCTCTGGCGGCTGACCAAGCCGTACCGGTTCCGCACGTTCCTCTCCGTCTTCTCGCTTCTCGCGGCGACGGCGACTGCGCTGGCGCCTCCGCTGCTGGCCAAGTACGCGCTCGACGACGCGATCAACAACAAGACGGGCACCCAGCTCGTTGTGGTCGTGGTCGCCTTCGTCCTCCTCGCGCTGGCCAACTGGGGCATGACCTACGTCGAGACGTACATGACCGGCTGGGTCGGCGAGCGGATCCTCGCCGACCTCCGCAAGCAGCTCTTCGGGCACCTGCAGGACCTCTCGCTCGGCTTCTACGAGCGGAACCGGGCCGGCGTGCTGATCAGCCGGATGACGAACGACGTCGAGGCGATCGACCAGCTCGTCACGGACGGCGTCACGACGCTCGCGCAGAGCACGCTCCTGCTCAGCGGAACGGCGTTCCTGCTCATCGTGCTCGACCCGCGGCTCGCTCTCGCGACGCTGATCGTGATCCCGTTCATGGTCCTCGCCAGCGCGCTCTTCCGTCAGCGCTCCGCGCGCGCCTACTCGTCGGTGCGCGAGCGGCTCGGGCTCGTGACGGCCACGCTCGCCGAAGACATCGCGGGCATGCGGATGGTGCAGGCGTTCGTGCGCGAGCAGCGCGCGACGGAGAACTTCCGCACGGTCGCGCTCGACTACCGCGAGTCGAACATGACGACGGTTCGGCTGAACGCCTACTACTTCCCGTTCGTCAGCCTCCTCGCGACGCTCGCCCTCGCCATCGTCCTCGGCTACGGCGGGCACCTCTACCTCAACGACGCGATCGCGCTCACGACGCTGTTCGCCTTCATGCTCTACGTGAACAACTTCTTCGACCCGATCCAACAGCTCTCGCAGCTCTACAACACGTTCCTCTCAGCCGCGGCCGCGCTGGACAAGATCATCGGCGTGCTCGACGAGGAGCCGGACGTCGTCGACCGGCCCGGCGCCCAGCCGCTGGCGCACATCGACGGCCACGTCGACTTCGAGGACGTTCACTTCGCCTACGGCCGCGGGTCAGAGGTGCTGCACGGGATCGACCTCGACGTCCCGGCCGGGACGACCGTCGCCCTCGTCGGCCACACCGGCGCCGGCAAGTCGACGATCGCCAAGCTGCTCGCGCGTTTCTACGAGCCGACGAGCGGCCGGATCACGATCGACGGCGTCGACCTGAACGACGTGACCCAGGACTCCCTGCGCCACCAGCTCGGGATCGTGCCGCAGGAGGGCTTCCTCTTCGCCGGCACCGTCGCCGAGAACATCGCGTTCGCCAAGCCAGACGCCAAGCCCGAGGAGATCGTCCGTGCGGCGCAGACGGTCGGCGCCCACGAGTTCATCCTGCGGCTGGAGGATGGCTACGAGACCCAGCTCGGCGAGCGCGGCTCGCGGCTCTCGCTCGGCCAGCGCCAGCTCGTCGCCTTCGCGCGCGCGCTGCTGGCCGACCCGCGGATCCTGATCCTCGACGAGGCGACGTCCTCGGTCGACATCGGGACGGAGCGGACGATCGAGCAGGCGCTGCAGACGCTGCTCTCCGACCGCACCTCGTTTGTGATCGCGCACCGGCTGTCGACGATCCGCGACGCCGACCTCATCGTCGTCCTGGAGCACGGCCAGGTGATCGAGCAGGGCTCGCACGAGGAGCTGCTCGCCCGCCAGGGTCTCTACACGAGCCTCTACGGCGACTGGGCCGCTGCGTAGCGCTTCCAGTACTGCGTCATCGCGATGCGCTGCATCAGCGTCGGGTGGTTCTCGAGGAAGACGTAGTCCCACCACGGCGGGTTCGGGTCGTCGAGGGTCTCCGGAGCGAACAGCCGGAAGAGGCGCTGCGCGCCGACCGGGTCGTGGGTCGCGCGCAACGCCGACCAGTCGGCCTCGGCCTCGAAGTGGCGCGACACGACGTTCTGCAGCGGCAGCGTCGCCAGCTGAAAGACGACATAGACGAAGATCGCGAGCGGCACCGCCTCGGGCCAGCCCATCCCGCCCCGGCTCCTCGTCACGCGCGCGATCAGGAACGCGAGCGGAAAGGCAAAGAGCGCGTACCAGGCGATCGACTTCCAGATGTGGTCGTGCGCAAGGTGGCCGAGCTCGTGGGCGAGCACGATGCGGTCCATGCGCGGTGTGAAGGGCGGATCGAGAATCTGCCTGAACAGGAACACGCGCCGGCTCGCGCCGAGCCCGGTCGCAAACGCGTTGGGCTCGGTGAAGCCGGCCAGCACGCGAATGGGCACATGGACGTGCTCGATGCGTTCCAGCCTCGCCGCGTAGGCGGCGTGATAGGCGCTGCCGCCGAGCAGCCACGGCTGTACGAACGCGAGCAGGGTCCGGAGGCCGACGAAGACTGGTGCGGCCAGCAGCCACCACTTGTCTCCGATCCGCCGGACTCGCGCGAGGCCCATCACGATCGCCAGCGCGACACACAGCAAGATGAACCGCACGCCGAGGGCGAACCAGTTCCCGACCGTCGCCTGCACGTAGCTCCCGGAGAGGCCGTAGCGCCGCTGCCACCAGACCTCCAGAACCGCGAAGGGCAACGTCGCAGCCCAAACGAGGGCGAAACCGAGCATCCCGAGCAGCATCCCGGTGCCGATCGGCCCGGCCGCCGAGTCGCGCATCCAGCGCACTCCGTAACGCACGAAGACGCCGAGCACGACGAGTTGTGTGACGGTTTGCCCGACCCAGAAGAGGCGCTGCACGGCGCTGAAGTGCTGCGCCTGGTGCAGGACGTGGGACGAGAAGAACGTTTTCTCCTCGAGATGCGGGAGGTGGTATGCGGGCAGCGACGACCGCCAGAGCAGCCAGGCCGCGAACGCCCAGACCGCGGCGGCAAGAGCAAGGCCGACGGCGCCGGCCGTCCGGTGCCCGGTCACGCCTGGGTCGTGTCAGCGCCCTCGAGCGGGCTCGCGTGCGGGTAGGCGTCGGTGAGGAGCGAGTAGTACGCGTTCACCTGTGCGAGGTAGCGCAGCGCGTACGCCATCGTGTTGCGCAGGCCCCAGGGTGCGCTACCGCGGGCGAGGGCGGCGAACCAGGTGAGGATCGAGGCGACGAAGAGCACCCACCAGAGGCCGAAGGCGAGGATCCAGGCTGGAATGATCAGGATGATCCGGAACAGCGTCTTCCAGCGGTTCTGTCGCTCGGGCTCCTCCGCGATCGCGAGGTCGAGCGGGTAGCTACCGGGCTCGCCGACAAAGCCAGGGAACGGGTTCGCGGCGACCGTCACGAAGGCATAGACGTGGAACTGGTAGCGGATGTACCTGCTGATGAAGCGATAGAACGGGCGCGGCGACCGGCCCATGAACAGCGTGGCGAACCAGTTGAGGAACACGGCGACCGCGACGGCTATCCCCCACAGGTAGAGCCAGACGAAGTGCGGGACGGCGAGCGGCAGACGGAAGAGCACCAGCAGCCGCGACCG
>DATFSG010000150.1:0-2296 GCA_035262765.1 Gaiellaceae bacterium
TCACGCTCGGCGGCGGGATCGGCTGGCTGATGCGGCAGTACGGGCTTGCCTGCGACAACCTCGTCGGCGCCGACGTGGTGACCGCCGACGGCCGGCTCGTGCACGCGAGCGAGACCGAGAATTCCGAGCTTTTCTGGGGCCTCCGTGGAGGGGGCGGGAACTTCGGGATCGTCACGTCGTTCGAGCTCGCACTGCACCCGGTCGGACCGATGGTCTACGCGGGGCCGCTCTTCCTGCCCGGCGACGCCGCCGGCGACCTGCTCCGCTTCTACCGCGACTGGGCGCCGAACCAGCCCGACGCGATCACGACGGCGATCAGCCTCGCGACCGCGCCGCCGCTGCCGGTGATCCCGGAGGAGTGGCACGGCAAGAAGGTGGCGATCGTGATCGCCGTCACCGCCGGGCCCGTCGCGGACGGCGAGGCGCTCGTCCGCGAGCTGCGCGGCGTCGCGGAGCCGGTCGCCGACCTGATCCACCCGATGCCGTACACGTTCATCCAGAGCCTGCTCGATCCGCTCTGGCCGAAGGGGATCAAGGCGTACTTCAAGGGGACGCACCTCTCCGGGCTCTCGGACGAGACGATCGAGGCGTTCGCCGACCTGCACCAGAAGGCCGGGCCGCAGAGCGAGATCCACATCCACCAGATGGGCGGCGCGGTCGGACGGGTCGGCGCGCTCGACACCGCCTACCCAGAGCGCTCCATGCCGTACGTGCTCAACGTCGTGACGGGGGCGCAGGACGACGCCGGCCTCGGCGCGAACACCGAGTGGGCGCGGGCCGTCGTCGAGGCGGCTAAGGGCGACCAGACGGGACGGGCCTACGTCAACTTCCTCACGGAGACCGGCCAGGCCGAGTCGGCCTACGGGGACGAGACGTACCGGAAGCTCGTCGCTCTGAAGGGCGAGTACGACCCGACCAACGTCTTCCGGCTCAACCAGAACATCGAGCCCTCGGCGTAGTACTGCTCGCAGGATCCGGGGGCGCACCACGCGCCCCCGGCCCGCCTGCCGCGGTGCCGACCCCCGTTCGTGCGAACATTCGTTGTGTCGGTATGAGCTCCGCCGCTGCAAGCCTCTTCGATTTCCGCCGTTTCTCGCCTCGCCGCGAGCTTTTGCTCGGCGCTGCGCTGACCGCCGCCTTCGCGGGGCTCGTGCTCGCCGTCGGGCCGGCGCCCGGAGATGCGCCGGTCCACCTCTACCGGACGTTCCTCGTTCGCGACGGCGCGCTGATCTGGGACAACTTCTGGTACGCGGGGACGTACCCGCTCGCCTCGTACAGCCTTCTCTACTACCTCCCGGCCGCAGTCGTCGGGAACCTGCCGCTCGTCTTCGCGGCCGCGGTTGCCTCGACCGTCCTTTTCTCCTCGATCGCGCTGCGGGAATGGGGGAGAGATGCTCTCTGGCCGGTGCGCATCTTCGCCGTGCTGGCCGCCGCGCCGCTGTTCACGGGGGAGTACGCGTACACGCTGGGCTTCGCCGCGATGCTCGCAACCCTCAAGCTGCTGCAGCTGCGGCGGTTTTGGCTCGCTGCTGTCCTCGCCGCGATCACGGTCGGCTTCAGCCCGCTCGCCTTCGTCTTCCTGTGCCTGATCGTCGGTTCGTACGCCGTCTCCGGTCGGAGGCTCGTGTGGCGGCACCTCTGGTTCGGCGTCGCCCTCGGGGTCGCGGCGGGGATCGAGTTGGCCGCTCTCGTCCTCTTCTCGTCCGGTACGGGCGTCTTTCCGTTCCACTGGGTCGACTTCTGCGGCGTGCTGCTCGTCACGTCGCTCGGCGTCCTCGTCGCGCGGCACGCGCGGGGCGGCGGGCCGCTCGTCGCGTTCTACGCGCTCTGGGGACTCGGCAGCATCGTCGTCTACATCGTGCCGTCGCCGCTCGGCGACAACTGGACGCGACTCAGCGCCTTCATCTTCCCGATCATGCTCCTCACGGCGAGCCTCGCCGGCTTCCGGCCAAGGCGCCTCGTCGTGCTTGCCCTCGCGGTGGCACTCGCCTACAACCTCGTGCCCTACGCGCTGCTCGTGCCGTCGCGGCTCGACAACAACACGCAGCAGGCGAGCTTTTGGCGGCCCGCGATCCGCTTCCTCCGGCAGCACGAGCAGCCCGGCTACCGCGTGGAGGTCGTGCCCACCGCTGAGCACTGGGAGGCGTACTGGATCCCGAAGGCCGGCTTCCCGCTCGCGCGCGGCTGGTACCGGCAGCTCGACGTCGTCGACAATCCCGCTCTCTACACGAACCATCTCGACGCTTCGGCGTACCGCCACTGGTTGCGATCGGATGCCGTCCGGTATGTCCTCCTC
>DATFSG010000151.1:0-7135 GCA_035262765.1 Gaiellaceae bacterium
TCGGGCAACGCCCCTGAGAAGCGCATGCGGGGGTCGGCCCGACGGCGCAGGCTCGCGACGAATGCCGGGTCGCGCTCGAGCGTCCCGACGCACAAGCAGCTCCAGGGCTCACCGTTCAAGGTGGCGAGCGCATCGACCAGCAAGTCGTGGCCCTTGCCCGGGATGACCGCGGCGACGGAGAGGAGCGAGCTTCCGGCTGGCGTCCCGGGCGCAAGCTCTGCGGCTTCGACTCCAGGGGCAGCGAGGTGAACGCGGTCGGGGGGCAGCGAATAGCGCTCGAGGAGAAGCTCCCGTGCCCAGTTGCTCGTGGTCACAACGGAGGCGACGGCCGAGAGCACCGCGCCCTCCCGCGCGTCGCCGAGCGACATGTGTACGAGAGCGACGAGCCGCAGCCGACGCGACTCCGGCACCAGCACCTCGGGTGCGGGCAGGGCGACGAGTCCGTCGAGGAGAACGACGGAACCGTCGGGAAGCCGCGCCAGAACGTCGGCGAGATCGCCAACCTCGTGCATGTGCACCGTCCAGCCGGCGTCGGCAAGACCGTCGCGCACTTGCCGGTCGTACGCGTTCCCGCCGCTCGGCCGGGCCGGGTCGTCGATGCCTGCGGGGACGACGAAGTGGACGGCGTTCACAGCGCACGCTCGTAGGACGCGGAGCCGACGGGCGACTCGTGCAGCGTGACGAGCAAGCTGTCGGCTTCGTCGATGCGCTCGGCGAGATGATCGGCGATCACGCGGGCGAGCTCCTCCGTCGTGGTGTTCATCCCGGCGAGGCTCGGCTCGTCGTCGAGGTTCCGGTAGTCGAGCTCCGCCAGCACCGCGCGCAGCTCCTCACTCGCGCGCCCGATGTCGACGACGATGCCGTCGGCGTTGAGCTCCGCGCGCCGGAACGTCGCCTCCACGACGTAGGTCGCGCCGTGCAGCCTCTGGGCAGGCCCGAAGGTCTCGCCGCGCAAGCTGTGGGCGATCAGCATGTGATCCCGGACGGTCACGCTGAACACGCGCTACCCCTCGTCGTAGGTGATCGTGTGACAGAGTGCCGGCAGGCTCCCCGCGGCCAGCCGCGCCATCACGTCGGGCAGCTCGTCGAAGCGCGACTCGCCGGTGAGCAGGGCATCGAATGCGGAATCGCGCAGGAGCTCGAGGGCGAGCGCGAGGCGGTCAGTCATGGTGCGCCGCGCCGCGCGAGCTGGGGAGAGGGTTCCGACCTGGCTCGAGCGGATTGAGAGACGGCGCTCATGAAAGGCGCCTCCCAGAAACAGCCGGACCTCGGTGTCGCCGTACCAGCTGAGCTCGACGACCGTGCCCTCGGTGCCAAGCAGGTCGAGCGAGCGCTGCAAACCCGCGGACGTCGCGCTTGTGTGCACGACGAGGTCGAGCTCGCCCGGCGCTTCGTTCGGCAGGGCGAAGTCGACGCCAAGGGCGGCGGCGACGTCGGCGCGGCCGGGATCGACGTCGACGAGGGTGACGCGCGCGGCGGGATAGCGCTGCAACAGCCGGGCGACGCAACAGCCCACCATTCCGCCGCCGACGACGGCGATGCGGTCGCCGACAGCCGGAGCCGCGTCCCACAACGCGTTGACGGCGGTCTCGACCGTGCCGGCGAGCACGGCCCGAGCGGGCGGGACGTCATCCGGCACCACGGCCACGGCACCCGCAGGGACGACGTACTCCGTCTGGTGCGGGTAGAGGCAGAAGACCGTGCGGCCCCGCAGCTCGGAGGGCCCCTCCTCGACGGTGCCGACGTTCAGGTAGCCGTACTTGACCGGCCCGGGAAAGTCGCCTTCCTGGAACGGAGCCCGCATCCTCGCGCGCTCGTCCGGAGGGACGGCTCCGCGAAAGACGAGCGTCTCCGTGCCGCGGCTGATTCCGGACCGCAAGCTGCGGACGACGACGTCACCCGGGCCCGGCTCGGGGAGACCGACCTGGCGGATCTCGCCGCAACCCGGCTCACGGAGCCAGAAGGCGTGCGCGACTCTGTCCTCGAGGACCATTCCGTCGTAAGTACGCGGGACGTCCATCGGCGGATTCTGGCCTAGAAGACGAACCGTCTAGTGCGTTTCCGTGGCGGCCGCCGGGGTCAGTGCGTGTCGAGCGGCCCAGTCGAGCGCGTAGTCGGCGACCTCTTCCCAACCCGGCGCGCCGGGGAAGTGCGGCCGACCCGGGAACTCCTTGTACTCGACCGGAACTGCCGTGTACTTCTCGGCCATGTGCTGGATCGGCTTCGGCGGGACGACATGGTCTTCGGAGAAAGCGATGAAGAGCATCGGCGCGCGGTTCGCGTTCTCGAAGTCCACCGACATCGCGGCATGCCGCATGAAGTTCGCGAAGGCGCCCTCCCTGAGCACCTCGGCCGGCCCGGGTACGGCGTAGCGCTCGCGAATCTTGTCCGACTCCTCCTGGCTCAGGGTGTTCGCAAACGCGTAGTGGAACTGTTTCTCGTCCAGCCCGCCGTACTTCTTGAAGGGGTGCGCAAGCAGCGGAGATGCGGAGCGGACCGTCGAGAGCGGCAGGTCGCGCACGCCCTTGACGGTCGCCGGGGCGATCCCCACGCCGGCGGCGCCGACCCCGCGGTTGAGCAGGATCTGCGTGAAGCCACCGCCGAACGAGTGCCCCATGACGATCGGCGGGCTGGCGAGGCCGCGGATGATCCCCTCGTAGTGGTCGACGATCGTCTCGACGTCGAGGTCCTCGAGCACCGTCGGGTCTGCGTTGATCGCCTCGACCTCACCCTCCATGCCGGGCCAGGCCGGTGCGAGGACGTCGTACCCCTTGCTCTTGTACCGCTCGGCCCAGTGCTCCCAGCTGCGCGGGGTCATCCAGAGCCCGTGAACGAGGACAATCGTGTCGGGCGCATCGGCCATGGCCAGCTCCTTCCCCTGATCTTGATGTCGAGAAGGACGCTACACCCGCCGGCTCGGCAGACCTTGACCGCCGTGACACCTGGGCGTAGGTTCGACGCCGAAGTGAGCCCTAAGGCAGCGGCTATCTGGGCGGGGATCAGTGCCGGAGTGATGGTGATCGGTGCGATCGGGCCCTGGGCGACCGCGTTTGGAGTGTTCTCGGTGGCCGGCACCGACGGCGACGGAGTGATCGTCCTGATCGCCGGTCTCGTAGTCGGCGGGATGATCTTGCTGCGCCACCTCAAGGGGTCTGGCATCTGGACGCTCGTCGTCGCCCTGCTGGCGGCCGCGATCGCCGCCGCGACGTCGATCTACGACATGGTGAACATTCAGAGCGCGATTAGCGACACCCACGGCCTCGTGAGCATCGGCTGGGGCCTGTGGTTCGACTGCATCGCTTCAGTCAGCGCGATCGTCGCACTCGTTTACATGTGGCGAGCAGGCGGCGCGGCCGTCGACGACGCGGCTCCCGAGAGTCCTCCCGCCTAGATCTCGACTGCGCGTAAGTGAGGCGGGAGCGACGGGACTCGAACCCGCGACCTCCGGCGTGACAGGCCGGCGTTCTAACCAACTGAACTACGCCCCCGCGGGCGACCCAGTCTAGCCCGGTCTTTACCCTGCCGGTGTGGGGCTCAACGGCGCCGACTGGGTCGCGATCGCGATCGTGCTGCTCTCAGCGGTCGCCGGCTTGCGGCGCGGGCTCGTGCTCAGCGCGTTCTCTCTGGTCGGGCTCGTTGCCGGCGCCTACATCGGCGCCCGCCTCGCGCGGCACGTGCTGCACGGCTCGGGCTCGGGGTGGACGCCCGTCGTCGTGCTGATCAGCGCTGTGGCCGGCGCGGTACTCCTTCAGTTCGCTGCGCTCGCCGCCGGGTCGTTCATCCGCGGTGGGATTCGCATCACCCCGTTGCGGCTGCTCGACTCGGCCGGCGGGCTCCTGCTGGGCGGTGCGCTCGGCCTCGCGATCGTCTGGGTGGGCGCCTCGGCGGCGCTCCTTTCGCCCGGCCAGACCGGTTTTCGGCGGGAGGTCGAGGGCTCGGAGATCGTCAAGCAGCTCGACGCTGCATTGCCGCCGCGCACGCTGCTCGACCTGCTGCAGCGCATCGACCCGCTCCTCTCCATCGCAGGCCCCGCGGCTCCGTCGCTGCCTCCGGGTAAGGGCATCGTCCACGACGCGTCGGTCCGGGCGGACACGACGCGCGTCGTCAAGATCGTCGGCACGGCTTGCGGTCAGGGTGTCGAGGGCAGCGGCTGGGTCGCCGGGCGGAATCTCGTCGTCACGGCCGCGCACGTCGTCGCCGGCGAGAACGACACGATCATTCGCGTCCCAGGACAGCTCGTTCCGCATCTGGCCGACATCGTCGTGCTCGACGTACACAACGACGTCGCGGTGCTGCGTGTGTCGGGACTCGATCTCACGCCGCTGCGGTTCGCGGACCCGCAATCGGGCGCCCCCGCCGCGATCCTCGGCTATCCGCTCGACGGCGGGCTCACCGCGACCCCGGCCCGGATCGGCAAGACGGCGACGGTGCTGACGCAGGACGCGCTCGGGCACGGGCCGGTCGCGCGGGAGATCACCGCCGTGGCAGGGCGGGTCGAGCATGGCGACTCGGGCGGCCCGGCGGTCGACGCCGCCGGCCGGGTCGAGTCGATGATCTTCGCTGCGCGTCTCCATTCGGCGAGCGGCTACGGCGTCCCGCCTTCGATCATCCAGAGCGATCTCGCGCAAGTGGGCGCGCACGCGGTCTCCAGCGGTTCCTGCGCCCCCTAAGCCGTTGCAGGCAACAGCTCGACCACGTCGAGCGGCCGGCGGAACGGCGCCATCACGTAGACGCCGCCCGCGAGTTCGCGCGCGCCCTCGATCAGCTCCCGCCCGAGCGCGAGCCCGACCTCCCGAGCGCCGGCGCCGGCCGCGCGATACCGCTCCTGCACGTGCTCGGGGACGACGATCCCCGGCACCTCGTTGTGGACGCGCACGAGCGTCTCGGTCGTCCGGATCGGCCAGACGCCGACGAGCACCGGAATCGGCCAGCCGCCGACGCGCTCCCGGAACGCCTCCAGCGCCTCGAGGTCGAACAGGATCTGGGTCATCGCGAAGCGGGCTCCCGCCGCGACCTTGCGGTGGAAGCGATCGGCCTCGAGGCCGAGGTCGTCAGCGGTCGGGTTCACCGCCGCGCCCGGGAAGAACGTGGTCGGCGCGTCGATCGCGCGACCGTGCCAGTCCTCGCCCGCGTTGAGCTTCGCGATCAGCTCGACGAGCCCGATCGAGTCGACGTCGTAGACGCCGCTGGTGCCCGGGTAGTCGCCCGCCTCGGGCGGGTCGCCGGTGACCGCGAGGATGTTCCGGACGCCCTCGGCGTGCGCGCCGAGGAGAAGCGACTCGAGCCCGGTGATCGTCGTGTCGCGCGGCGTCAGGTGCGGGATCGTCTCGACTCCGGTGAACCGCTCGATCGCGACCGAGGCCATGATCCCGCTCATCCGCGCCCGCGCGCGCGGGTTGTCGTTGACGTCGAGGAAGTGCGCCCGGCCCGAGTCGCGCACGGCGCGGGCTGCCTCGATCAGCGCCTCGGGATTTGCGCCGAGCGGCGGGTCGACCTGCACCGAGAGCACGAACTCCTCGTCGCGCAGCATCCGCGCGAGCTGCGTCTCGCCGGTGGTCGGCTCGAACGGCGCCAGCTGCTCGCGCTCCTGGACGAGGAAGGAGCCGGCCGGGCGCCGGTCGGCGTCCACCGCCTCGCGGATCGCTGCGACCTGGGCCGGCGTCGTGCCGCAGCAGCCTCCGATCAGCCGCGCGCCGAGCGCACGCGCCTGCGCTGCGAACTCGGAGAAGTAGGCGGGAGTCGCGTGCGGGAAGACGATGCGCTGGCCGCTCATGCTCGCGAGGCCGACGTTTGGCAGCGCCGCGAGCACCGCTCCGTCGCCGCTCATCTGCGAGAGGGCGGTGAGCGCAGCGGCAGGGCCGGCGCCGTGGTTCGCGCCGAAGGCGGCGAGGTCGAGGGTCCGCAGCCGCGCCGCGGCATCCTCGGCCTTCACCCCGGCCAGCGTCTCGGCGCCGGCGTCGAACGTGAGGAGCGCGACCAACGGCAGCGCCGAGACCGAGCGCACCGCCCCGAGCGCGGTCTCGAGCTCGTCGAGGTCGTAGAACGTCTCGACCATGAAGAGATCGACGCCGCGTCCCTCGAGAATCTGCGCCTGCTCGGCGTAAAGCTCGGTGCGGTCGTAGCCCGCGAGCTCGATGTCGCCGAGCGGTCCGATGGAGCCTGCGATGAAGACGTCGCGGCCGGCGACCTCGCGCGCCTCGCGCGCAATGCGCACGGCGGCGGCGTTGATCCGCTCGAGGTCGTCGGTGAGGAACTGGCGCGCGAGCTTGGCGCGGTTCGCCCCGAAGCTGTTCGTTTCGATCAGCTCGGCGCCAGCCTGGATGTAGCCCAGGTGCACTTCGAGCACGCTCTCGGCCGCGCGGAGGTTCGCCTCCTCGGGGCAGCGCAGCCCGGCAACGGCGCTCGAGAGCAAGGCGCCCATGCCGCCGTCGGCGACAATCGGCGTCTTCTGCGCCAGCCGCTCCTCGAACCGGCTCATGCGTCCGCGTGGACGGTGCGGCCTTCCATCCCGCCCGCGACGGTCACGAGCTCCCCGGTCACGTGGCCCGAGAGTTCGTCGGAGGCGAGGACGACGACCGCGCGCGCCACATCCTCGGCTACGGCGACCTTGCGCAGCGCCATCGTCCTGCTGAGGCGGGCGACGAACTCCGGATCGAGCTCGCCGCGCGTCATCGGGGAGTACGTCCAGCCCGGTGCGACGGCATTGACCCGGCCGCGCGGCGCGATCCGCACCATCTCGTTCTTGAGACTGAGCAGCAGCCCGACCTGGATCGCCGCCTTCGCCGCCGCGTAGTCGGCGTGGCCGGCCTCGCCGAAGCGGCCCGCGGTCGAGCCGACGAGGACGAGGCTCCCGTGCCCCTGGCGCTCGACGACGCGGAGAAACCCGCGCGCCGTGAGGAACGTCGCCGTGAGGTTCGAGCGCAACGTCGCCTCCCAGCGCTCGAGCGGCAGCTTCCACACCGGCTCGTCCTCGCGCGGCCATAAGCCGGCGACCGCCGCGCAGACGTCGACGCCGCCGAGCTCCCGCTCCGTCGCCTCGAACAATCCGTCGACCTCGTCCTCCAGTGTGAGGTCGGCCTGCAACGCGACGCCGTCCGTCTCGGCCGCGAGCTCCTCGGCGCGCGCTGCGCTCGTG
>DATFSG010000152.1:0-2550 GCA_035262765.1 Gaiellaceae bacterium
GCGCTGGAGCTTCTCGACGTTCGACGGGTCGGGCGCGAGGCCCGTGAAGCCGACGCCCACGAGCTTGCCGCTCTCCCGCACGTCGGTCAGCAGCCGTTCGACCTCGGCGAGCGACGGCCCGCCGGGCTCCGGCATGAAGACCGCGAGCTCGCCGGGATCGAAGACGTCGCAGTCGAGCGCGACGTAGACGGCATCCGCCCGGTCGAGCAACGCGCCCACGTCGTCGTCGATGCCGGTCGCTGCGATGTACTCCTCCTCCGGCGGATCGAGATTGCGCGCTCCCCAGAGGACGACATCGGCGGCGGCGATCGTGCCGCGATCGAGCAGCAGGCGGAGGGGCATCCCCCAATCGTTGCCGGACGGAGACGTCTCCGGTGTGTTGAGGTCGCCGTGCGCGTCGAGCCAGAGAACGGCGACGTGGCCGTGCCGGGCTGCGAGCCCCTCGACGGCGCCGACATGCGAGCAACAGCAGCCACCGAGCACGAGCGGCCGCGCCGGCAGGTCGGAGGCCACCGCGAGCGTCTGCATCGCAAGCGTCTCCTCCTCCACCACCGCCACCTCGGGATAGTCCAGCGCGAGCGAAGCCGCCTCGACCATCGCCTCACCCCCGTCGCCCCATGCACGCGGCACGCGGACGAGCCCGGCGCTGAAGGAGCGGCCACAGCTGTGGCACTCGTAGCCCTCGTCGACCGCGACCGCCGTCAGCGTGCGGCAGTCGGGACATCGGGCGCGAAGGAGGCTCACTCGAGTGCCTTCTCGAAGGCGACGCCGCAGGTATCGACATGCATGCCGACCCGTTCGTAGAGCGCGACCGCGCCGGTCGCGTTCTCGGTGTCGACGTCGAGCGTGACGCGGGTCGTGTCACGGCGCCAAAACTCGGCGAACGTCCGCTGCAGCAACGCCTTCGCGAGCCCTTTGCCTCGCCAGGCTGGCCGGACTCCGATCGCGCCGACATAGCCGCCGCCGGCGAGGCTCAGGTCGTTGCGCGTGACGGCGGCGAGCTCGTCCCCGTCGCGGACGACGAACCAGATCGGGCCCTGCTCGTCCTTGTGCTGACCCTGCCGGCGCTCGAGCCACTCCTCGTACGGCTTCGGGTGCCACTCCCAGTGCTCTGCGAACGCCTCGTTCAGCGCCTCGTAGAACGCCTCGTACTCGTCGTCGTGCAGCTCGTCGACGACCAACCCGTCGGGGAGATCGGGCACGGTCGGCTCCTCGGTCAGCTCGATCGCCATCTCGTAGAAGCGGCGCGCCTCGCGGAAGCCGCGCGACTCGAAGAGCGCCCGCGCCTCGGCGTCGGGCTCGGCCGCGCCGGTCAGGAGCTTGTTCACTCCCTCCGTCCGCGCGAAAGCCTCGCCACGCTCGAGGATCTCAGTTCCGAGGCCGCACCCTTTCTTGGCGACGAAGCCGCGGATGTTTGCGGCCTCGCCGTGAATGCCGAAGAGGGCGCCCGCGACGATGCCGCCGTCCTCCTCCCAGACCCAGGCCTCCTTGTTGTACGGGACGAACATCATGATGTCCGGTCCGGTGAGCCGGCCCGGACGGCCGTACAGACGCTCCTCGTCCGCGGAGATGAGCGCCGCGAGGGCGGGCGCGTCGTCGTCGACAAATGGGCGAATGTTCATGTGAGCACCTTCTCGTATACGACGGATTCGAGCTCGACGTGCATCCCGACCGACTCGTAGAGGCGCGTCGCGCCGGTCGGGTTGGCGGCGTCAACGCCCAGCGAGACGCGGCGTTGCCCGCGCCGGTGGAACTCTCGGAAGCTGTGCTGCAGAAGCGCCTTGCCATAACCCTTGCCGCGCCACGCCCGCCGAACGCCCAGCGCGCCGACGTAGCCGCCGCCGTGCCGGTCCGGGTCGTTGCGGATGACCGCCGCGACCTCCTCGCCGTCGCGGATCAGGAACCAGAGCGACGGGTCGTAGTCCGGCTGCGCGAGCTTCTCTTTCCACCAGTGATCGAAGCCGAGCGAGTGGTGCTCCCAGTGGTCGGAGAACGCCTCGTCCAGCGCGGCGTGGAACGGCCGAGCGTCAGCCTCCTCGCCGCCGAAGGTCTCGACCTCGTGCGCAGCAGGCGGCGGAGGCTCGTCGGCGAGCTCGAGTGCCATGTCCCAGAAGCGGCGCACCTCCTGGTAACCGCGGCTCGTGAAGAGCTCGTCGGCCGCTGAGTCGCCGGCGATTGTGAAGGTGTGAACCTTCTCGGCCTGTTGTTCCTCGACCCACGCCTCTGCGAAGGCCGCGATCCGCGAGCCGTAGCCGCGGCCGAGCGCGCGGGGGTGGACGACACCGCCGTAGATCCCGTTCGGTCCGCGTACGTCGGCCATCACACCCGCCGCAGGGCCGTGCTCGTCCTCGATCAGCAGCGAGCTGCCGCGCCCGACCCAGCCGGCGACCGCGTTGGCGTCGACCTTGCCGGGCCGGCCGAGCAGGTGCTCCTCGAGCGCATTGAACATCTCGGCAAACGCGCCGAGATCCCCTTCGCCGAACGGCCGCTCGCTCATGCCACCAGCGTGTCGAGGGATTCCGCCAGACCCGCCAGGCTGCGCAGCTCGAC
>DATFSG010000153.1:0-3273 GCA_035262765.1 Gaiellaceae bacterium
TTCGACGAACCGACGAGCGCGCTCGATCCCGAGGTGATCGGCGAGGTGCTGTCGGTGATGGAGGAACTCGCGGGCGCCGGGACGACGATGATCGTCGTGACCCACGAGATGGGCTTCGCGCGCAAGGCGGCGAACCGCGTCGTGATGATGGACGACGGACTGATCATCGAGCAGGGCACGCCCGAGCACTTCTTCGAGGCCCCCACCCACGAGCGCACGAAACAGTTCCTCTCGAAGATCCTGTAAGGAAATCGTAACCAGGTTAGGTATTTAGCTAACCTGGTTAGCGAATGCCTCACGCGACGAAGCAGCAGCTCGATGCGATGGCGGTGGCCGACAGTCTCCGCCCCACGCTGCTCCGCCTGGCCCGCGAGCTGCGCCGCGAGAAGATCGCCGGCGTCTCGCCCCAGCAGGTCGGCCTGCTCGTCTCGATCAAGTACTCGCCCGGCATCACCGTCGGGCAGCTCGCAGCCGAGGAGCACGTCTCGACAGCCGCGATGTCGAAGCGCGTCTCCCGGCTCCAGCGCGACGGCCTCGTCGCTCGCACCAAGAGCGAGGCCGACCGCCGCTGCATAGGTCTCACACTCACAGAGGACGGCCAGCGCACCCTCCGCCGCGTCCGCTCCCGCCGCACCGCATACCTTGCGAGCCGTCTCGGTGGTCTGACACCGACCGAGCTCGCCGCGGTGGGAGCGGCTGCGGAGTCGCTCGCGCGCCTCCTCGAGGGCGAGAAGGTGCGCACTTGACGAAGGCTGCAAAGCGAACGTTCCAGAGCCTCCGTTACCGCAATTACCGCCTCTTCTTCGGCGGACAGATCATCTCCCAGACCGGCTCGTGGATGCAGCGGATCGCGCTGGGCTGGTTCGTCCTCCAGCTGACGCACTCGGCCTTCGACGTCGGCGTGATGGCGTTCGCGCAGTTCGCGCCCTACATGCTGTTCGGGCTGTTCGCGGGCGTTCTCGCCGACCGCCTCGACGCGCGCCGCACAGTGATCGGGACGCAGGCCGCGCAGCTCGTCACCGCCTCGGCGCTCGCCTGGATCGCGCTCGGCGGCTACGCCGAGCCCTGGATGCTCTACACGATCGCGTTCATCAACGGGACGGTGCTCGTGCTCGACGTGCCGTCGCGCCAGCAGCTCACGTACCGGATGGTCGGCCGCGACGACCTGCCGAACGCCATCGCGCTCAACTCGACGCTCTTCAACGCGTCGCGGATTTTCGGCCCGGCAGTCGCGGGCGTCGTGCTCGTCGCCGGCGCGGGCATCTGTTTCCTCACCAACGCGGTCAGCTACCTCGCCGTTTTGATCGGCCTGCTCCTGATGCGCACGTCGGAGTTCTTCCCGCTGCAGCGCTTCGAACGGCCGAAGATCCTCGCCGGCACGAAGGAGGGGCTCGCGTGGGTGATGGGGCAGCGGCGGATGGTCGTGCTGCTCACACTCGTCTTCGTGATCAGCACCTTCTGCTTCAACTTCAACGTCACGCTGCCGGTGCTCGCGAAGGTCACGCTGAACGGGCACAGCTACGTGTACGGGCTGCTCTCGGCCGCGTTCGGCGCCGGTGCGCTCGTTGGCGCGCTGGTCGCCGCGTCGCTCGGCCGCGCCTCGATGAAGGTGCTGCTCGTCGGCGGGATGGTCTTCTCCGCAGGCGAGCTCCTGCTCGCGCCGGCTCACTCGGCCGTGCTGGCCGGCGTCCTGCTCTTCTTCGTCGGTGCGGGCTTCACTGCCTGGTCGGCGAACTCGAACGCGATCATGCAGCTCGCCGCGCCGGATCACCTGCGCGGCCGGGTCATCGGCCTCTACTTCTACGCCTTCAACGGCACGGGAGCGATCGCCGGAATCCTGACCGGCTGGCTCTGCGCGTCGGGCGGCACCGAGCTCGCGTTCGTCGTCTCGGGCCTGATCGGCATCGCCGCGGTGGCCGCGACGGCGCTGGCCCTGGGCTGGACGCCGCGCCTCGTCACCCGCCGCCGCCGCGTCGAGCAGCCGCAGCACGCTTGATCCGAACGGGCGGGACGGGCGAAGATAGCCCGTCCACTGCCTACGAAGGAGGAGATCAGGTGTCGGTCATCATGACGTTGCGCTTCACGGGGGATCCGAGCAAGCTCGAGCAGATCGCGCAGGAGAACCCGGACCTGATCCGCGGCATCTCCCAGCGTGCCCAGGAGCGCGGCGTGATCGGACACCGCTTCTACGCGAGCGGCGACCAGATCATGGTGGTCGACGAGTGGCCGAACCCGGAGAGCTTCCAGGAGTTCTTCGCAGCCGAGGAGGCGAACATCGGCCCGATGATGGAGCAGGTCGCCACGAGCGAGCCGGAGATCACCTTCTGGAACAAGCTCGAGACCGGCGACGACGTCGGCTGGGACTAGTTCGGCGGAGGGTTAGTCGCTGACGACCCAGGTCTCGCCCGAGTGGAGGAGCTCGGCGAGATCGCCCTTCCCGCGCTTCTCCTCGGCCGTCGCGAGCTGCTCGGCCATCAGGTCGTCGTAGACCGGGCGCTCGACGTTGCGGAACAGGCCGACCGGCGTGCCGCCATGGGTCGCCTGCGTCACGCGCGACAACGCAAAAGCAAGGGCCGGCTCCGTGTGCGTCTGGTCGTGCACGAGCACGCCGTCCTCGCCGGCCGCGCATGCCTCGATCGTCCCGTCCGGCCGCTGGCGCAACGCTTTCTCGCCGTCCTTGCCCCACGTGATCGGCTCGCCGTGGCGGAGGAGGATCCGGTTCACGCCCTCCTTGTCGTCGCGCACGTAGTCGAAGGCGTCGTCGTTGAAGATCGGACAGTTCTGGAAGATCTCGACGAACGCGCTGCCGCGATGCTCGGCCGCGGCGCGCAGCACCTCGGTCATCCCCTTCTTGTCGGTGTCGATCGCGCGGCCGACGAAAGTCGCCTCGGCGCCGATCGCCAGCGAGATCGGGTTGAAAGGCCAGTCGATGGAGCCCATCGGCGTCGACTTCGTGCGCATCCCGAGCTCGCTCGTCGGCGAGTACTGCCCCTTCGTCAGCCCGTAGACGCGGTTGTTGAAGAGCAGGATCTTGAAGTTGACGTTGCGCCGCAGCGCGTGGATCAGGTGGTTGCCGCCGATCGAGAGCGCGTCGCCGTCGCCCGTCACGACCCAGACCGACAGGTCGGGCCGCGTCGTCGCGAGGCCGGTCGCGATCGCCGGCGCGCGGCCGTGGATCGAGTGCATCCCGTACGTGTTCATGTAGTACGGGAAGCGCGCCGCGCAGCCGATCCCGCTGATGAAGACGGTGTTCTCGCGCTCGATCCCGAGCTC
>DATFSG010000154.1:0-8789 GCA_035262765.1 Gaiellaceae bacterium
GTGATGATCGAGAGCATCGGCGTGCCGGTGCCCGGCGAGACCGCGCTCATCGTGGGCGCGCTCTACGCGGGCTCGACGGGGAAGCTCGAGATCTGGGGGGTGATCGGGGCCGCGATCGCCGGCGCGATCATCGGGGACAACATCGGCTTCTCGATCGGGCGCTACGGCGGGTCGAAGTTCCTGCTGCGGCACGGCCACAAGATCCGGCTCGACGAAGGTCGGCTCAAGATCGGGATCTGGCTCTTCCGCCGCCACGGCGGCAAGGTCGTGTTCTGGGGGCGCTTCGTCTCGATCCTCCGCACCTGGGCCGCCTTCCTCGCGGGCGTGAACCGGATGCGCTGGCCGCGGTTCCTCGTCTTCAACGCGGCCGGCGCGATCGTCTGGGCCACGGCCTTCGGCGTCGCGTACTACGTGTTCGGCGACGTCCTGAAGCGGCTGAGCACGGCGATCGACGTCGGCCTCGGCGTGGTCAGCGCATTGCTGATCGTCGCCTTCGTGATCTGGGCGAGGCGCAAGGAAGTCGAGCTGCGCGAGCGCGCAGCGCGAGAGATCGAGGGCTCGGTCGCCGAGGAGCTCGGTCAGGACGATCCCGGCCCCTAAGCTGTAGCCATGTTCCTCTTCACGAAGAAAGCCGAGATGGTCAGCCGCGAGGATGCGCTGCCGGGGCGCGGCGACCCGATGCCGGTGCCCGAGCGCCACGCGGTGCTGGGGACGCCGCTCCAGCCGCCGTTCCCGGACGGCCTCGAGGCGCTCGTTGTCGGGATGGGCTGCTTCTGGGGCGCCGAGCGCGTGTTCTGGCAGGCGGAGGGCGTGTACACAACCGCCGTCGGCTACGCGGGCGGCTACACGCCGAACCCCACCTACGAAGAGGTCTGCAGCGGCCGCACGGGTCACACCGAGGCCGTGCTCGTCGTCTTCGATCCCGCCGTCCTGTCGCTCGACGGGGTTCTCCGCCTGTTCTGGGAGAACCACGACCCGACGCAGGGGCCGCGGCAAGGGAACGACGTCGGCACGCAGTACCGCTCGGCGATCTACTGGGCGAACGAGGCCCAGCGGACGGCGGCGGAGGCGTCGCGCGACATGTTCCAGGCCGAGCTCACGCGCGCCGGCTACGGCGAGATCACAACCGAGATCGCTGCGGCCGGGCCGTTCTACTACGCCGAGGACTACCACCAGCAGTACCTGGCCAAGAACCCGAACGGCTACTGCGGCCTCGGCGGCACGGGCGTCTCCTGCCCGGTCGGGCTTTCGGCCCAGGCCTAGCGAGTTTTCCGCGGCTTCTCGGGCGCTCGGCGTGCAGCCAGGTCACGCTGGTCGGCGGCTCGCTCGCGCCTGTCGGCTGCCTTGTCGCGGCGATCTGCTCGGCTGTCGCGTTGGTCTGCGAGCTGTTCGCGGTCGTCGGCAACCCGCTCGCGCTCGTCCGCGGCACGGTCGCGTTCGTCGGTCCGTTCCGCCCTCTCGCCGGGCGGCGATCTCAGCGCATTCGCGGCACCACGGGCCTCGGCGGCTTGCACTCGTCGCCTGGCCGCGGCGGATCGCTCGCGTCCGGCCGTCTCGCGGGCTTCGTGCGCATCAGCGCGCTCGGCCCGTTCCACCGCGCGTCGAAGCGCGGCGTCTGCACGCTGCGAGCCGGCCCGTGCGTACTCGATCTCGCCCGCTTTCCCGACCTGCTGGGGCTCCGGCGGTCTCGCCGGCCGCTCGCGATCGGCAGCTGCCAACTGACTCACGCGTTCGGCGCGATGGTCGGCCCGTGTGGCCGTCTTCTCGTCGCCGAGCTCGCGCAGATGGCTTGCGTGGAGCGTGTGCAGCGCCACGATGTTCGCCGGGGTCGGCTCGTGCGAGAGTCGCTCGAGGGCGTCGTTGGTCTGCCGAGCGTGCCTGATCCGCCGCTCGGAGACTCGCTCTTCCTCGCCGCCTGCCACAGTCACAGCCTTCCCGGAACTCGACGGATCGAAGCGAAACCGGACGCGGCGCGCGCCCGTTCTCCTCGAAAGCTCAGAGGAGGAACCATGGGAGACCGCACACAGCGGGTGAAGGGCAAGACGAACGAGGTTGCCGGCAAGGCGAAGGCCAACGTCGGCTACGAGACCGGCAGCGGCAAGACCGAGGCCAAGGGCGCGGGCAAGATGCTCAAGGGCAAGGCCCAGCAGGCGACCGGGAAGGCCCGGAGCGCAGTCAAGAAGAAGACGCGCTAGCCGGCGTAGCTCCTTGCCCCGAGTTGACAGGACCGCGATGGCACTGTTGATTTCGGGTAATTCCCTCGCAGCGCGCGGGGGCCACAAGGAGGATCGATGAAGCGTTTCCTGATGCTTGTCGGAGTAGCGGTGGTCGCCGCTGCTATGTACGTAGCTGCGGGCACGGCGAGCCAGCAGTCGAACGGCGTCTCGGTCAAGCAGTTCAAGGCCCTGCAGAAGCAGGTCGCGAGCCTTAGCAAGGAGCTCAAGACGGTGAAGGCCGAGGCGAACGACGCCGACGGGTTCGTCCAGACCTGCCTGGTCAGCGCCAACTCCGGCGTCCTGCCGATCAACGACTTCGGCGATCCCGCCGGGACCTTCGGGTACCAGTTCGTTCCGAGCGGGGGCGGCCCGACCATCGATACGACCGCCCTCGACGTCGATCTGTCGAACCCCTTCATGGGGGTCTATCTCCAGGGCGTCGATCCGGCCTGCATCGCGCCCGCCGCGAGGCACCACCTGGCACACAGTCACCTCTGGCTGAGCGCCGAGCGCACTCACTGAGGCGGCTTTCGGGAGGGCGGTCGGTCACGGCCGCCCTCCCTTGCTGGCTCAGGCGGCGACCTCCGCCATGTGGAGGCGGTAGAGGTCCGGCTCGCACGCCTCGAAGCCGTCGACGACGTCGGGGTCGAACTGCGCCCCGCGACAGCGCTTGATCTCCTCGGCGGCGACCTCCCAGCTGACGGGCGCGCGATAGGGACGCCGGTCGGTCATCGCGTCGAGCGAGTCGACGACGGAGAAGATCCGCGCGCCCAGCGGGATGCTCTCCTCCGAGAGCCTGTCTGGGTACCCGTTCCCGTCCCACCGCTCGTGGTGGGAGCGGATGACGCGCGCACCTTCCTGGTTGAGTAGCGGGACGTGGGCGAGCAGGCGCTCGCCGAGCTCCGCGTGCTCCTGCATCTTCCGGCGCTCGGGCGCGGTGAGGCGGCCGGGCTTGAGGAGGATGCCGTCGGGGATTCCGATCTTCCCGACGTCGTGCAGGAGAAAGCCCCACTCGAGGCTGGGATCGTCGAGCAATCCGGGTGCGACCTCGAGCGTGAGCCGCGTCGCGTAGGAGGTGACGCGACGCGAGTGCCGGCTCGTGCCGAAGTCGCGTGACTCGAGCGCCGACGCAAGCACCGAGACGGTCTGCGCATAGGCCTCGTGCAGGAGCTGGTGCTGGCGGCGGCCGATCTCGATCAGGCGGTTCAGGTCGGCGGCGTCGACGTCTCGAGCGCCGGGCACGTCGCCATGCGCGATGTGTCCGTCGATCAGCGGCGTGATCAGCGCGATCAGCTCGAGTGGGCTGAACGGCTTGCGGAGAAACGCCTGCGCCCCGACGGCCCGCGCGGAGCGGCCGGCCTCGTCCGAGCCGCTGATCGCGACGATCGGGATCGTGCTCGTCGCCGGCGTCTCGCGCAGGCGCTCGAGATAGAAGATCCCGTCGATCCCGGGGAGCCCGATGTCGAGCAAGATCGCGTCGGGACGCGAGCCGACGAGCACGCGCTCGGCCTCGATCACGTCGTAGGCGGTGTCCACCTCGAACCCCTCCAGCTCGAAGGTCGTGCGGACCAGCTCGCAGAGCAGCCGGTCGTCGTCGATCACCAAAATCCGAGGCGTGCGGGTCAATGTCGAACCCCCTGACTTGCTGACGGCAATTCCCTCACTTCTTCGGCAAGCAACACCCGGGCGATGAGGAAGCCCGGGCGACACAGACCGTGAGCGAGTGGAAGGTGTTCCTGCCGAAACCTGCTGCAAGCTGCAGCAGGAGCTTCACCCGTTGGAGTGACTGCTAGCGGTTCGTCTCGATCAGCTTTAGGCCGAGCAGGCCCTGCAGGCGCCGGACGAAGCTCTCGCGGGATCCGCCGTCGACGAGCGGTCTCTCGGTCTTGCCGGCGATCCGGAAGGCGATGGCGTCGCAGATCCAGGCGGTACGCGGGGGCAACTTGGCCTCTGCGAGCCACGCTCCGTTCGCGCTGCGGAAGGAGAGTGTCGTGTCGTCCTGGGCGGTCTCCAGGGGGCAGGGGATGGCGATCCCGGGTGGCGAGACGGGAAGGGCGTCGAACCAGCGGACGATCCGCGCGACCTGCGCGGGGTCCGTCACCGTCTTCGAGGTCGCGGGCGTGTTGACGACGATCTTGCTTGTCTGCGCAGGCACTTTCTCCCGCGGCGAGCGTGGGTAGACCCATCCGACCTTGGCCTCGACCCGGATGACCGTGCGGCCGGGAAGCTGGGCGATGGTCTCGTTCAGGAACCGGCTTCGCCCGCGGGCGAGGATTCGGGTGAGGTAGTGGGGACGGCTCGACCCGTAGGTCGCGCTCATGCTCCTGAAGCCGTGAGGATCGTGTGTCCTGAGAAAGGCCACCGCAGCCTTGAGCGATTCGTGTACTCGCCAGAAGCGATGCGTGCCGGCGTACTCCCCGACTGGGTCTGGTCCCGAACTGTCGAGGGCGCCGCCGTGATCCCGTTGCGCCGGGTCACGTCGCGCTCCGGGCGGCGGCACGAACTCGCGCAGCAGCCGTCTCGCCTCGCTCAACGCTGCGCGCTTGCGCTGGGCGGCGAGCGCCTGGACGCTCGACACCCGTGCTCGGACCTCGGCCAGCCGCGGCGCCGGCTTTGAGCCGGCGCCGCAGGCGGTGACGACGAGGACGAGCGCGGTCGCCGGGAGGAGAAAGCGCCTCATCCTTGCTCTCTATACGTCGCCAGACTGCGCAAATGTCACATCAGAAGACGAACGGCACGAGCATCTTGGTCGAGCGCTTGTACAGCGGGTACGCATCCGGGAACTCCTTGGTCATGTAGCGCTCCTCGACCGTCGCGGCGTAGATGAAGTAGCAGCCTCCCACGGCGACCGGGACGAGCCAGAACCAGCTCAGCGCCAGGGCGGTCCCGATTCCCGCGACGAGGATCCCGGAGTAGATCGGGTGGCGCACGAAGCGGTACGGGCCACTCGTCACCAGTTCCGGCTCGTCCTTCTGCGTCATCGGCTGGCCCCAGTTGCGGCCGATGTGCACCCGCGCCCAGATCGCGAACGCGAGGCCGAGAGCGAAGAGGACGAGCCCGGCGGCTTCCCGCCACGGATCGTCGGTGCTGTGGTGCTGGCCGCGCAACACACCGAAACGAGCCAGCAGCAGGAGCAGGGCGATGAGCACCACCCTGATCCGCAGCTCGCGTGACCATTGATGCCGGCCCTTCTTCTTGTTGATGCCGACCAGGAGCCAGGCCACCCAGAACACCGCCCAGCCGACGGCGAAGACGAGCTCGACCGATCTCACTCGCTAGACGCTAGGAGAAACGGCAGACGATGCGACCTGCGTAGGTCGCCAGGTCGGGCGCCTCCTCGGCCTCCGCGACGAGCAACGTTCCGTACTTCGTCTCGAGCGACTCGCCGACGTCCGGGAGCCGAGGCAGCTCGATGTCCTCGACGTCGGTCCAGCCGGGCCCCTCAACAGTGACGATGAACCTCGCGATGGGCCCATGATCGCACGGTCAGTGCGAGATGAGCACCTTCAGCACGACGACGATCCCTCCGAGTGCGAGGTTCGCCGCGATGACGGCGGTCGTCCCGGCAGGCCCGAGCCGCTCGACGCGCGCGTAGCGCGCTCCCTGTAGCGCTAGGGCGACGAAGCCAAGCCCGAACGCGAGCCAGATGTCGGGTGTCTCGGCGATGACGCCGAAGGCGCCGAGCAGCAGCATGGCGATCGGTGCAGCGGCTGCGGCGAGGATCGGCAGCTCCTGCCGGGCGATCGCGCCGAACTCCGCTCGGTCGAGCCGATGCCCGCGTTCGATGCTCTCGCCGAGGCCGTGGGCATAGACGTGCGCGAGCCAGATCACCGCGGACGTCGTCGCCACGACCGTGATCAGCTGGTCCGGCGAGAGATGCTCCACGGCGCCTGCCGCGAGCGCAGCCATTGCGAGCACCGTGCCGTACACGGTTGCGGCGATCGCCCGATCGCCGCCGCCGAACAGACGGCCAACAGAGCCCTTCACCGGTCAGAGTATGAATCGACGAGAGAGGAGCCATGAGATGACCCGCTACCTGATTGCGTTTCCCAGCAGCGCGATGAACCACGTTCCCGCCGACGAGTTGCCCGCCGTGGGCGAGGCCGCTCAGGCCGTGGTCCGGGAAGCCATGGCCGCGGGCGTGTGGGTCTTCGGCGGCGGGCTGGCCGAGGACGTCGACCCGATCCTGGTGGCCGGTGACGGGACGATCACTCCCGGCACCTATCCGCAGAACACTGAGCTCAACGGAGGCTTCAGCGTCCTCGACGTGCCATCGCGGGAGGCAGCCGAAGAGTGGGCGGCGAAGTTCGCAGCCGCCTGCCGCTGTCCTCAAGAGCTACGCGAGTTCATGCCCGACCCAGAGGTGGGCAACTAGCCGGCGGCTCACTCCTCCTCGGCCAGCTCCTCGCACTCGAGGCAGACCCACTCGCCCTCGTGGTCTTCGTCGGCGCTGAGCGCGGCGGGCACCATGGTCACGCCGCACCGCGGGCAGATCGGCGGGCGGTCGTCCACTGTCCCCGAGTCGCTTGTCACAACAGGCACGTGGAGTAGATGATCGCCTTGTGGACGGCGAGGGGCGGACGTTCCCGAGTACGCGACGGCAATTTGCGCGGCTGATCGGTCTCTGCTTCGGACTCATTCTCGCGCTCGCGATCGGTGGCTCGACGGCTCACCGGCACCACCTCGAATGGCTTGCATCCGGGTTGTTCTTCGCGATCGTCGCCATTTTCGTCGTCGGGCTGTTCTTCGTCGTTGGGCTGATCTCACCGCGCACACCTCGAAGGCTTGTGCGTCGCCTGCTCCCGCCTGCAGACACGACGCCGACTCGGGGCGAGGGGTCGCTCGAAGAGCCTGAGGAAATCACGAGCAGGCGCTCGTGGGCTGCGTCCTTCGCCGTCGGGCTGGTGCTCGTCGGCGCGCTGGTGTACGGCGGCGTCGCGCTGAACGACGCCGGCCTCGGGTGGGTCGCCGGGCTGATCCTGATCCTCTGCCTGGGGCCGGCTCTAGGGCTGGTCGCATTTACCGGCATCGCCCTCCTGGGGATGTTGTCGCCGCGGCTGGTGCACGACCTGGTGAACCGCAGCGAGTGACTGCGCGGTCGGCGCTACTGGAGGCGCTCGGCGAGGTACCGGATCGCCAGCGGGTACCGGTACTCGATGCCGCCGTGCTTCGCATCGAAGAGCTCGAAGAAGACGTCGGTGATGCCGAGCGCCTCGAGCTCGCGGCGGAACGCGTCGGCGCCTAGGTCGAGATAGAACTCGTCGCGCTTGCCGGCGTCGATGTAGATCGCCCGCATGCTCCGCAGCGCGTCCGCGTGCCGGCGCGCCATGCGGACCGGATCCCAGGCGAGCCAGCGTTGCCAGACGTCGTCGCGCAGCATCCCGGTGTCCGTGTCGAACGGGAGGTCGATCGAGCCGTCCTCGTTCGCCGAGTAGCAGGCTGCCATCGCCCACTCGTTGATCAGCGGGAAGTCCGACTGCTTCGTGAACGCCGGCCGTGAGCGGAAGTCCTCCCAGAAGCGCTCGTACGAGCCGTCGTACTCGTCGCGCAACGCGCGCGCCGCTTCGCGGAACTCCGGCAGATAGCAGAGCTCGAAGAGCGCGTCGCCGGAATGGGTCGCGAGGCCGCCGAACACATCCGGCCGCAGCATCGGCACGACCATCGCGCCGTAGCCGCCGCTCGACTTGCCGGTCAGGCCGCGATGTCCGGGCTCGACGAGTGTCCGGTAGCGGGAGTCGACGAAGGAGACGACCTCGTCGCAGAGGTACTCCATGTAGCGGCCCGTGCCCGGCGAGTCGATGAACTGCGAGCCGCCGAACGACGTCCAGCAGTCGACGGCGACGACGAGTGCCGGCGGGCAGTCCTCTGCCGCGAACAGACGGTCGATGCGCTCGGGCGTGCTCGGACGGAACGCCGTGCGGTTCTGCCACATGTCGATCTGGCCGGTCATGCCCTGGATCAGGTAGATCGACGGGAAGCGGCTGTCGGGCTCGGCGTCGTACGCGGGCGGGACGTAGACCCAGAGCGGTCGGATGTGCGGATCGCCGAGCGGGTTGTCGCGCAGGACCTCGCTCTCGATCTCGAGCTCGTCGAAGCGTCCGACCGGCTGCCGCGACCACGGCTCCATACGCGATCTTGTATCAGGTCGCCCTGGCTAGACTCATGGCCATGGCCGAATACGGGACGATGCGGGTCAAGAGCGGTCTCGCCGAGATGCTCAAGGGCGGCGTGATCATGGACGTGGTCGACGCCGAGCAGGCGAAGATCGCCGAGGAAGCGGGCGCGTGCGCCGTCATGGCGCTCGAGCGCGTCCCCGCCGACATCCGCCGCGACGGCGGCGTCGCGCGCATGTCCGACCCGACCAAGATCTCCGAGATCCAGGAGGCCGTGACGATTCCGGTCATGGCCAAGTGCCGCAACGGCCATTTCGCAGAGGCGCAGATCCTGCAGGCGCTCGAGATCGACTACATCGACGAGTCCGAGGTGCTGACGCCGGCCGACCTCGAGCACCACGTCGACAAGTGGCAGTTCACCGTCCCCTTTGTCTGCGGCTGCACGAACCTCGGCGAGGCG
>DATFSG010000155.1:0-5215 GCA_035262765.1 Gaiellaceae bacterium
TCAGCCGGAGCGCTCGACGCGCGAGCCGCCGACGGTCGCTTCTTCGCCGTCGTCGTAACGAACCCAGGCCTTGCCGTTGCCGTCGTAATCCGGTGACCAGACGATGAGCGTCGCATCGCGCCCACCGACCCGCACCCGCTCGGTTCCCTCCGGCTCAGCACCGCTCCACACACGGATGAACGGGTTCTCGCGGCGCTCGCGCCCGATCGTCGTCTCCTCGGTGTGACCGGGAAGGACGCGCGTCGCGTCCGGGAGTTCGAGCAGCACCTCCATCACCGACCGCCGCACAGCCGCCACGTCGCCGCCGCCGACCGCGTCGCGGAAAAGCGTGTCCCCCGTCGCGACCACCCCGTCGTCGATCACGAACGAGAGGCCGTCATCGGAGTGCCCGGGCGTTGCGAGGCCGCGCACCTGCAGGCCGTCCCACTTCCACTCGCCCGGCTCGGCCAGGACGGGAATCGAGTAGCGCTGCACAAGCTCGTCCTCGTTCTCGATGTGGTCGTGGTGCGAGTGCGTGCGCAGCAGCGCGACCGGCGTCACGCCCCAGCGCTCGACCGCCTCGATCAGCGGCGCGACGTCGGCGCCGGAGTCGACGAACACGGCCGGTCCGCCGTCGGCCGCGACCACGAACGCGTTGCTCAACCAGTCGGGATGCATGCTCTTCTCGACGAACATGGCGGTAACCTAACTGTCGTTACCCACGAGGAGGATTGATGGCGGGCCTTTGGCAACGCACGACGCTGATCGTCAAGTCGAAGTACTCGAAGGTCTTGAACAAGGCCGAGAACCCGACCGAGACGCTGGACTACTCGTACGAGCAGATGCTCGAGCAGCTCCAGAACGTCAAGCGCGGGGTCGCCGATGTCGTCACCTCCAAGAAGCGGATCGAGCTCCAGCAGCAGAAGCTCGAGCAGAACGTCGTCAAGCTCGAGACCCAGGCGCGCCAGGCTGTCGGCGCGAACCGCGAGGATCTCGCGCGGCAGGCGCTCGAGCGCAAGGCGGTCGCACAGCAGCAGCTGCAGGACATGGACGGGCAGGTCAAGCAGCTCGAGGACCAGCAGGAGAAGCTCGTCGCGGCCCAGCAGCAGCTCGAGACCCGCATCGAGTCGTTCCGCTCGCAGAAGGAGATCCTCAAGGCGCAGTACTCGGCCGCCGAGGCCCAGGTCAAGGTCGGCGAGGCAGCGACGGGGATCGGCCAGCACATGCAGGACACGGGCCTCGCCATCCAGCGCGCCAAGGACAAGACCGAAGAGATGCAGGCGCGCGCGTCGGCGATCGACGAGCTCACGTCGACCGGGGCGCTCGAGGACTTCACCGCCGGCGACCAGACGCAGCTCGACCGCGAGCTCGCCCAGATCTCGACCACTTCGCAGGTCGACGACGAGCTTTCGAAGCTCAAGGCCGAAGTCGGCTCCGGCGCGCCACAGAAGGAGATCGCGGCCGGCGACGCCGACCCCGCGCCTGCCGAAGCTCCGCCGGCCGCAGAGCCGGCAGCCGCGCCCGACCCGGCCCCGGCCCCGGCCGCGGGCACCGAGCCGGCGGCTGAGCCGGCCGAGGAAACCACCGAGTCCTGACCCGCTTCGGCGACATCCTCTTCGGCAAGAAGAAACTGCAAGGCCCCGCGGCCGAGAAGCTGTTCGCGCTCTCGACCGCCGCAGTCACGCTCGACACGGAGTGCGAGCTCAAGACGTCCGGCGACTCTGCGCTGATCTTCAAGCCGCTCTCGGCGGGTGAGTTCACTTCGAGCGAAAACGAGGCGGAGGAGCTGCTGCGCGGCGTCGCGCGGGACTCCGGCTCCACGATCGACCGCAAGACCGATTCGTTCGGCTTTGAGTGGGTGATCGTCCGCGACCCGCAGCTCGAAGACCAGGTCGCAGGCGTCCACACGCTCGCCTCGGAGCTCGAGGACCACGGCTTCGGCGGCCAGCTCCTCGCGGCCGCCTTCCGCTTCGACGGCTCGGCGTTCAGCTCGGGCCATCCCGTGTACTGGATCTACGGCTTCAAGACCGGCACGTGGTGGCCGTTCATCCCGACCGGCGAGAAGCAACAGCGCGACAACGCGCAGGAGCTCGAGCTGAAGGCGAAGCTGGAGCCGGAACTCCCGATCGAGCCCGACCTCAGCAAGTGGCTCGCCCTGTTCGACGCGCCGATCTGAGGACTTTCAGAGTCCCCCGAACGAGGGACAGATGGAACGGGACACGCGTCGAAAACGTGTGTCATGGGGTCGTTCCTTCGTACGCCGTTGGGCTTGTTCGCTGCCGTGGTGGTCATCGGCGTCATCGTGATCGCGGTGGGCATGAAGGAGTTCGGCGGCACCTCCGCCGGCGCTGTCCCCACCCCGCTCTCGTCCGAGCAGTTCGCCCAGCTGAACGAGCACGCGTGCCTCTCCCTCCGCGCGCAACTCAGAGCGGTCAATCGCCGCCAGCCGAGAAGCTTCGCGGCCGCGGCCCGATCTGTGCACAGGACTCAGGCGATACTCGCCGGCCTGAACCTGGAGCTGGACGGGCAGATCCCGCCGGCTGCCGAAGTGGCTCCGTTCAAGCAGCTCCTGCGCAACATCCAGACAGCCGACCGGGCGATGCAACAACTGGATCGCCTGACCGAATCGGGGCAGCGGACGCGCGCGACCGTCCTCGTTCGATCTCGGTCGTGGCAGGAGATGCGCAAGGTCAGGCAGTCGGCGTCGGCCGCGAAGATTCGCTGTGGCCAAGGTCGGAGCACCGACGCAATCCTCACCGCGGTAGCCACGAGGGCGACAGGCGGCGCAGGGGCTGCGTCCTACTACTTCGCCAAGCCGCTCTCGCCTGCGCAGTTCGTCGGCAAGCTCAAGCAGATCTGCGTGTCCGCACGCGGGCGGCTCGAGCAGATTCTCTCCCGTAAGCCGACGAGCCTCCCCGACGCCGCGAGCGCCATCGGGACGCTCACCTTGAACCTCGACAGCTACGTGCAGGAGTTGTATGGACTGACGCCCCCTCCCTCCGTCGCGCCCGCCTTCCGGTATGTGCTCGGCAACGTCCGAGGCGAACAGCGCGCCATGCACAACCTGAACGAACTGGCCGACACCGGGCAGTGGCAACGCGCCGAGCGACTCGTCCAGTCCCCGGGGTGGAAGGCCATGGCCAACCGCTTCGGCCCGCCCGTCAAGCCGGCCGACATCAACTGCAGCTAGCCGCTAGCCAACGGGCTTGCCCATCTCGCGAGCGATTTCGGAGAGAGCTGCGAGGCGCTTCTCGAGCGGCGGGTGATCCATCATCCACTCGCTCATGTTCGTCTTCCAGTTGGTCGGGATGATGAAGAAGGCGTTCATCCCCTGGACCTCGCGCAGGTCGCGCTGCGGGATCTGGGTGATGTTGCTCGAGATCTTCTGGAGCGCGCTCATCAGGTTCTCCGGCGCTCCGGTGATGATCGCGGAGCCGCGGTCGGCCGCGTACTCGCGGTAGCGCGAGATCGTCCGGATCAGGATGAAACTGATCGCGTAGACGACGATCGAGACGAGGAAGACGATCAGCCAGACCGGAGTCTGGTTGTTGTTGCTGTTGTTGTTGCCGCCGCCGAAGCCGCCGAACATCCCGGCGTAGAGGCCGAAGCGGGTCAGCAGCGCGGCGAGCATCGCGAAGAAGCTCGCAATCGTCATCACGAGGACGTCCCGGTTCGCGACGTGCGAGAGCTCGTGCGCGAGAACGGCCTCGATCTCATTCGGCTCGAGCCTCCGCCAGAGGCCCGTCGTCACCGCGACAGCTGCGTGCTTGGGGTTCCGGCCCGTCGCGAACGCGTTCGGGACGTCGCTGTCCACGACCGCGATCTGAGGCTTCGGCAGGTTCGCCATGGCGCACAGGCGCTCGACCATCGCGTGCAGCTCCGGCGCTTGCTCGGCGGTGACGATCTTCGCGCCCGACGCGGCGAGCGCGAGCTTGGCCGACGTGTAGTACTGGAAGAAGGCGAGGCCGACCACGATCACGAGCATCGGGATGACCCCGACGTTGAGCCAGTTGATGAGAGCGACTGCGAAGAGGACGTAGAGCAAGCCGAGCAGCGCGCCCGTGAAGAGCATCCGCAGCGACAGCCCGCGGTCGCGTCCAAAGTTTTTCCGTTGCATGCTCGGAATGGTACTCAGGGAACGGTTCCTGCAGCCCCTCGACTTAGCGGTTCATTAAAGTCCTGCGCGGTGCGCCACCCAGCAGTCATCGCGCTTGTCGTCCTGCTCGGTGCCGGCGCGCTCGCGGCTTGCGGCGCCGAGGGCGTCACGACGCCGACACCGAGCGGCACGGTGAGCGGGTACACGGCTCCGACGACGACGTTCCCGGTCACGCCGGCGTTCAAGCTCAAGGGCGACGCTGCGAAGGGGAAGGCGATCTTCCTCGCCAACTGCGGCAGCTGCCACACGCTGGCCGACGCCAAGACGACGGGCACGATCGGCCCGAATCTCGACTCGCTCAAACCGGACTACCAGGCCGCCACGGCACAGGTGACGAACGGCGGCCAGGTGATGCCCTCGTTCAAGACGCAGCTCACCACGCAGCAGATCGCGGACGTCGCCGCCTACGTCGTCACGTCGACCGGCGGCACGGTTCCGTAGACCTCCCTGCCGCGTTTCCGGCGCACGTCGCCGCCTTCGCGCTCGATCTCGACCGGACGCTGATCGCCGAGGACGGCATCCTCCACCCCCGCACCCGGGAGGCGCTCGCACGGACGAGGGCAAGCGGAGCGCACGTCGTGGTGGTCACCGGACGGATGTTCAGAGCGGTGCGCCCGTACCTCGAGCAAGCGGGCCTCGACGATCTCGTCGTCTGCTACCAGGGAGCCGTCGTCGCCGACCCGGCGACGGGAGAGTTCCTGCTCCACGTCCCCATTCCGCTCGCGGAGGCCCGGGAAGCGATGGACGCCGTGCTCGCGGCCGGCTTCCACCTCAACTGCTACGTCGACGATCTGCTGTACGTGGCGGAGGTGACGCCGGAGGCACGGCGCTACGCCGACTTCCAGCACCTCGAGATCCACGTCGTCGGCGATCTTCGCGATTGGCTCGACCGCGACCCGACGAAGCTCGTGGCGGTCGGCGATCCCGCTGCGCTCGACGAGCTCGAGGCGGAGCTCGAGCCGCGCTTCGCCGGCCGCCTCTTCATCTCCAAGTCGCTGCCGTTCTTCCTCGAGTTCGCGCATCCCGACGTGAGCAAGGGCAGCGGGCTCGCGTTCGTCGCCGATCGGCTCGGCTTCGGGC
>DATFSG010000156.1:0-6722 GCA_035262765.1 Gaiellaceae bacterium
GGAGCCGGAGCCCGACTCCGTGAGCGCGTACGCCGGCAGCCACTCCCCGCTCGCGAACCTCGGCAGGTACCGCTCCTTCTGCTCGTCGCTGCCGGCGAGCTTGAGCCCGAGCGAGCCGAGCTCCTGCACCGCGAGGATCAGCGCCGAGGTCGCGCAGACCTTGCCCACTTCCTCAATGGCGATCAGCGAGAGGAGCGTGCCGGTGCCGAGCCCCCCGTGCTCCTCGGCGAAGAAGAGGCCGAAGATGTCGTTCTCGCGAAACAGCTCGACGACGTCCCACGGAAACTCGTGCGAGGCGTCGATCTCGGCCGCACGCGGCGCGATCCGCTCCCGCGCGAGCTGCCGGACAAGGTCGCGGAGCTCACGTTGCTCGTCGGTCAGGACGTCCCACGGCATGCGGCGATTCTAGGGCGCAGTCGCTACGGGACGTTGCGCAGCTGCAGCCCTGGCCGCACCCAGCCTGAGCTTTCGTGTCCCGAAGCACCCTCCACGTCGAAGAGGCGGCCGTGGCCGTCCACCATCCGGAGGAAGAACCCGGCGACGTCAAGCCTGACGAAGGGATCGGACCGGGACAGAGAGTTCACCGCTCGCTGCGGGTGGCGCGACCGCACCGTCACGGCGGGCGCAAGTGCGTCGGGATGCTCGAAGGAGATAGACGAGACCCGGAGGCCGTGAGCCGCGAACCGAGCCCGGATCGTGCGTGAGAGGCTCCGCCTGCTCCCGAACGGGCGATGCGCCCCACTGCGACCGATGGCACCGCCGCCGATGCCCGTTTCCTCGTAGACGGCGAGACAGTGATCGGCCTTCCGGTCACACTGGTCGTTGTAGGCGGTCGCGATGAGCGTCGCGTACCACTGGTCGCGGACTTTCCCTGCGGGCGTCGTTGCGTTCGAGGTCACTTGGAGCAGCTTCTTCCCGTACCGCGCGCGGGAGCGCCACTCGCGCGGGAGATCGCGGATCTGCACAGAGACGAGGTCCGTCTTCATGCCGGCGAGGATTGTCGTGAGGAGAGCGCGATCGCGCGAGCTGCCGGTCGAAGCGGGCGCCGACCCTGCCAGCGCGATCGCAGCGACGAGCACAACTGCGATCCCGATGACGCGAGACATCTTCCCAAGATACGCCGCCGCAGCTGAGATCGTCGCAGCGGTCCGCGAGGCGGCGCCTGCCAGGCAGGCGCCGCCTCGCATTCGGTCAGCCGCGCGGGACGCCGAACTGGGCGAGGAAGTCCTGCGCGCTCTGCGTGTCAAGCCGGAGGTCGACGTTGGTCGCCGCGCACGCCGTGTCGCCCGAGATGGTGATCGCCGCGATCGTGTTCGACGTGCCGATGAAGTTCGGCCCGCCCGAGTCGCCGTAGCACGTCCCACCGGCGCCGACCGAGGCGTTCTGCGTGAGCCGGAGCCAGCTCGTCGTCAGCGCGTTGAAGAACGACGTGGCGTTCCAGCGGAAGCCGTCGAAGAAGAAGGTCGGCTTGCCGCCGCCCACCTGCTTGTCGCCGTCGCCGTACCCCACGGGGGTGAACGCGGACGACTGCGCGAGCGTCTTGGCCGCCTTCATTTGGTCGAATAGCCCGACCGGCGGCAGCGTTGCCGGCGTGATCCCGCTGGGAGCGCTCTTGAGCAGGATCACGGCGATGTCGTTTCCGTTCTGCGCCGGCTTCCCGTTGTAGACCGGGTTCTGCTCCATGGTCCCCTGGATGTAGGGACCCTCGGCGCTGTTGGTGTTGAACGTGACCCACACGTCGGTGGTGTGGAGCTCGTTCAGCAGGAAGTCGGTGCAGTGCGACGCGGTGAGGAAGACCTGCGGGGCGACGAGCGTCCCGCTGCACACCTCCTGAAGCGTGTTCGGCTGCGACGGGTCGTCGAACGCCATCATCGCGCCGACGTTGGGATGCGCGGTTCCGTCGCGCTGGCCGTTGGTGATCGCGAACGCCGAGCCGGCCGCTACGAGTGCAGCCGCAGCGACGGCCGCAACGATCAATCTCTTCGCCAATGTAGCCCCCTTGCCTGTGGTTGCCAGTCGATCGTAAGCCAGGCTTGACTCTGCTCGTACGGCCGTCGTAGAGTCGCTTAATGTCTCTGAACCTCGAGTTCAGTTGACTGAACCGGCTCTCGACGCTGCGGCGACGGACGGACGCCTCGACGTCGGCGAGCGGTTGCGCGCCATCCGGCTGCTGCGGCGGCTCACGCTGCGCGAGGTTGCCGGCGCGGCGGGAGTCAGTGAGAGCTTCGTCAGCCAGCTCGAGCGCGGTCGCTCGAGCGCGAGTGTCGCGACCCTGCAGCGGCTCGCAGCCGCACTCGGGATCGAGATCTCCGACCTGTTCGCGGACGAGCGCACGTCCGGCCCGCGCGTCCTGCGCCACGAGGAACGGCAGCAGCTCGAATGGGGACACCTGGGTCGCAAGGCGCTGCTCACGCCCAAGCCTTTCCACTCGCTCGAGGTGGTGACCGCCGCGTTCGATCCCGGCGGCTCGACGGGAGACGAGCCGTATACGCACGGCGACTCGGAGGAGCTCTTGCTCGTCCTCGCGGGCCGCGTCCACCTGCAGCTCGGGAGCGAACTCCTCGACCTTTCGCACGGCGACAGCGTCAACTACCGGAGCTCGACGCCCCACCGTGTGAGCAACCCGGGCGAAGAGCCCGCCGAGGTTCTGTTCGTAATCAGTCCGCCCAGCTACTAGGGCCCAAAGGAGGCGTCAATGGAGGGTGAACCGTTCGACCGCAAGCTCTCGCGGAGGGAGATGTTGCGTCTGGCCGGTCTCGCAGCGGGAGTCACGGTCGTAGCCGGTCCGGCGGCCGCCTGCGGCGCCGCCTCGAAGCACGTCACGACGACGTCAGCTGCGAAGGAGACCGGGCAGCTGCAGGTGCTCGACTGGGCAGGTTACGGCAACGACGGCGGCCAGGCGATGTTCGCCGCCTATGTCCACAAGTACCCGCACAACAAGCCGCAGTTCACCTACATGACGAACGAGGCGGACGCGCTGGCAAAGATCCAGGCCGGCCTCCAGCCAGACCTGTTCCGCCCGTACGTCGGTTGGGTCGAGTACTTCGCCACGAGCGGGCTGGTGCAGCCGTGGGACACGAGCCTCATCTCGAACTTCAAGCACCTCAACCCGTTCATGGTGAAAGCAGGCCAGTACAACGGCAAGCAATACGGCATACCGGACGACTGGGGTCTCGACGCGGTGCTCTACCGCAGCGACAAGGTGAAGCCCGTGTCGAACTCATGGGGCCTGCTCTACGACGAGCGGTACAAGGGCAAGATCGCCTGGTACGAGGATCCGGTCGAGAACTTCACCATCGTCGGCCTTCTGAAGGGATTCAAGGACCCGTGGAACCAGTCGGATGCCGAGCTCGAGGAGTCCAAGAACTTCCTCATCTCGAAAAAGCACCTCGTCCGCACGATCTGGTCCTCCGAGACGGATCTCGACCAGCAGTTCGCGTCGGGCGACGTCTGGATCGCGCTCGCATGGCCGGCTGACTGGGTGCAGATGAAGGCCAAGAAGTTGCCGGTCGTCTACATGCACCCGAGCGTGGGAACGCAGAAGCCGATCGCCTGGGTGGGGAACTTCATGCTCCTGAAGGGGACCCCGCGGCCGGAACTCGCACATGCGTACGTCGACGCCTGGAGCTCGGCGAAGAGCGGCAAGTGGCTCGAGGACAACTACGGCTACGGCCACGCAAACGTGCTCGCGAGGCCCTCCTCGAGTGACCTGTTGAAGGCCTTGCAGCTGACGAATCCACGCGCAGTCACGCTGCCGTACGCGTACTTCGACCGCAATGTCCCGAGGCGGGCTGTCTACGCCAAGGCATGGGACGAGGTGAAGGCCGCCTGAAGCGCCCTTCTTCGCCTTCCTTCGCCACACCGGGGCTCCTCGGCCTACCGGTCGGGTGGCTCATCGTGTTCTTCCTCGCGCCGATCGGCTTCGTCGCGGCGTACAGCTTCAACGTGCTCGCGCTGCCGCCGAGCACGCCCGGCTTCACGCTCTCGGCCTGGCACGGCTTCCTGCACAGCGGCGTCTACCTCGGGCTGTTCTGGAAGTCCGTGAAGATGTCTCTGATCGTCTCGGCGCTCGTCGTCGTCGTCGCCTACCCGCTCGCGTACTACCTCGCCCTCTCCGGGACCAAGCGGAAGTACGTCCTCCTACTCGTCCTGATCGCGCCGTTCCTGACGAGCTACCTCCTGCGGGTACTCGCCTGGAAGGTAATCCTCGGCGACCAGGGCGTGATCAACACGTTCCTCTTCTGGACGGGGCTCCGTGCGCCGGGGCACCCCATCTCGGCGCTCCTGTACAGCCGTTTCGCGGTGATGCTCGTCCTCGGCTACGTGTGGCTGCCGTTCGTCGCATTGCCGATCTTCGTCTCGCTCGAGTCGCTCGACACACGCCTGCTGGAGGCGGCAAGCGATCTCGGTGCCTCGCGGTGGCAGGCGTTCCGCCGCGTCACGCTCCCGCTCAGCCTGCCGGGACTGGTCGCCGCCTTCCTGTTCGTGTTCATCCCGACGGTCGGCGAGTTCGTCACGCCCTCGCTCGTCGGCGGCACGAGCGGGTACATGTACGGCAACCAGATCGTCGACCTCTTCGGGACCGGGTTCCCCGATTGGGAGACGGGCTCGGTGCTCGCGCTCTTCCTGCTCGCCGTGATAGCGGCGCTGACCGTCGTCTTCGCGCGCTTCATCCAGAGGCCGGTGACGCGCTGATGGACGCGGCGCTCTCCCCCACGGGCCGGTGGCTCCTGCGGATTCTCTTCGTAGTCGTCGTAGTGTTCCTCTACGCGCCGATCCTCATCCTGCTGATCTTCTCGTTCAACAACGCGCAGATACCGGCCTTCCCGCTGAGCGGCTTCACGCTGCACTGGTACCACGAGTTCATCGACAACGCCGACCTGCGCGCGTCGCTGGAGACGAGCGCGATCATCGCGACGCTCACGAGCATCGGCGCGGTGATTCTCGGCACACTCGCCTCGATCGCTCTCACCCGTCGCCACTTCCGTGGGAAGGCGCTCGCGTCCGCCTTCCTCCTCAGTCCGCTGGTCATTCCCTATGTCGTCTTCGGCATCTCGCTCATCTTGTTGTTCCACGAGCTCGGGATCCCGCGCTCGATCTTCACCGTCGTCATCGGGCACATCGTCATCACCCTCCCGTACACGATCCTCGTGCTCGTCCCACGGCTCGAGCAGATCGACGCGGGACTCGAAGAGGCGGCATACGACCTCGGCGCGAGCCACCTCCGCACATTCCGCTCCGTGACGTTCCCGCTGATCCTGCCCGCGATCTTGGCCGCGTTCCTGATCGCGTTCACGACGTCATTCGACGAGTACGCGGTCGCGTCGTTCGTCGTCGGGACGCGTGTGACGTTCCCCATCTTCCTGTATGCGGCCGTGCGCTTCCCGTCCCAGCTACCGCAGGTGATCGCAGTCGCCGTGGTGGTGCTGATGGTGTCGCTTGTGGTCGTCGCCCTGGCCGAGTTCTTGCGGCGGCGAGCCGAGTCCCGCTACGGCGACGTGGCGACCGACTAGGCAGTCACGAGCGGCTCGCCGAGCACGTAGGAGTCGTCGGCGTCCCACGCGAGCACGACTGCTGCGCCGCGCCCGAGGTGCTCGAGCGATTGGTCGGCAAGGCGATGGCTGACGACCCGCCCGGCCGCGGTGTCGACATGGACCTGCGTATACATCCCGAGATAGACGAGGTCCGCGACCGTCCCGCCCAGCCGTGACCCGTTCTCGAGCTCGCCGCCGAGCTGGACGTGCTCAGGCCGGACTGCGACGCGACGCTCGCTGCCCGCGCTCGTCCCGGCTTCCACCGGCACGACGATGCGGTCCAGCTCTCCCAGGCGTGTGACGCCGTAGCCGCCGACGACCTCGTCGATGCGCACCTCGATGGCGTTGAGCGAGCCGATGAAGTCGGCGACGAAGGGCGTCGACGGCTGCTCGTACACCTCGCGGGGCGTTCCAAGCTGGTCGACCCGGCCCGCGTCCATCACTGCGATCCGGTCCGACATCGCCAGCGCTTCTTCCTGATCGTGTGTGACGTAGACGAAGGTCGTGCCGAGCTCGTGCTGGATCCGCTTCAGCTCGAGCTGCATCTGCCTCCGTAGCTTCACATCGAGAGCGCCGAGCGGCTCATCGAGGAGGAGCGCCGCCGGCCGGTTGACGAGCGCACGTGCGAGCGCCACACGCTGCTGCTGGCCGCCAGAGAGCTGGCGCGGCTTCCGCTTCTCGTAGCCCTCGAGCGAGACGACCCGCAGGATCTCCTCGATCCGTGAACGGTGCTCGCTGCGCGGCACCTTCTTGACGCTGAGGCCGAAGGCGACGTTGTCGTAGACGGACATGTGCGGGAAGAGCGCGTACTGCTGGAAGACCATGTTCACCGGCCGCTTGTTGGGCGACACCGTGGTCACGTCACGCCCTTGCAGGAGGATCCGGCCCCCGTCGGGCTCGACGAAGCCCGCGATCATCCGGAGCGTCGTCGTCTTCCCGCAGCCGCTCGGGCCGAGGAGGGAGAAGAACTCGCCGTCGCCGATCGCGAGGCTGACCTCGTTGACAGCGGCCTGCCCGCCGAACTGCTTGCTCACTGCGTCGAGCACGATCGCCTGGCCGTCGCCGTCCAATTGCCCTCCTCCGGAGTACGCTCGGTCGCATGATCCTCCGAAACGGGACGATTTGCACGCTCGACCCGTCGCTGCCGGCGGTCTCGTCGCTCTGGATCGCCGGCGAGCGGATCGCCGG
>DATFSG010000157.1:0-2051 GCA_035262765.1 Gaiellaceae bacterium
GAGCGAGGCCTGGTAGGTCAGATCCTTCTCGCGGCACTCCTTGATCGAGAACTGCGGATCGCCGAACTCGAACTCGCCGAACTCGACGGCGAGCGTGCCGGTGTAATCCTCGATCGGCGAGATGTCGTCGATCGTCTCCCGAAGACCCTCGTTCTTGAACCAGTCGAACGAGGCCTTCTGAATGTCGATGAGGTTTGGTAGGTCGAGAACGTGCTCGAGACGGCTGAAGGACGTACGAGCGCGGGGCGAAACGACCGTGGTGGTCAAGTAGAACAGCCTCCCTTGAAGCGTGCGAGAACTGGCAATAAATCGGCGTGGCAGCTGCGAGCGGCCGAACGTCGGCGCAACCAGCCAGGGTACCGGAACGACCCCCCTCACCGCAAGCGTAAGCCGCGGCGAGGCCGGTGTGGGTTGAAACTGTAGCTCTAAAGGCCCGTCCCTGCCACCGAGAGAGCGAAAAGGCCGGTGGCAGGCACGGACTCGGCGTTACTTGAGCTCGACAGTCGCTCCCGCTTCTTCAAGCTGGCCCTTGATCTGGTCGGCCTCTTCCTGCGTGGCGCCCTCCTTGACCGGCTTCGGAGCCGAGTCGACGAGGTCCTTCGCCTCCTTGAGGCCGAGACCGGTCACCGCGCGCACGACCTTGATCACCTGGATCTTCTGGCCGCCGGCCTCGGTGAGCACGACGTCGAAGGAGGTCTTCTCCTCCGCCGCGGCGCCGTCGCCACCAGCCGCTGCGCCGGGCGCTGCGACCGCCACGGGAGCGGCAGCGGTGACGCCCCACTCCTCCTCGATCTTGTTCTTCAGCTCGACCAACTCGAGGACGCTCATCTTCCCAAGCGACTCGAAGATCGAATCAACACCTGCCATTACTCCTCCTCCGTGCTTTCGTCGGTAGTCGTGTCTTCGGCCGCCGGCTCTTCCTCGGCGACAGGCTCTTCCTCGCTCGGTGCCTCCTCAGCAGCGGGCGCCTCTTCCTCGGCCGGCGCTTCCTCGGCCTCCGGCTCCGGCGCTGCTTCTGCTTCCGGCTCGGGCGTCGGTTCCGGCGCAGCCTCGGCCTCCTCGCCACCGAGCTGCTCGATCCGCGCGTCGACCAGCCCGACGAGGTTCTGCAGCGGCGCGTTGAGCAGGCCGGCGAGCGACGTGAGCGGTGCGACGATCGCGCCGAGCACCTGGCCGCGCAGCACCTCCTCCGGCGGGAGCTTCGCGAGGCTCTCGACCTCCTCCGGCGTCATCGCGCGGCCCTGCAGGATGCCGCCGCGGATCTCGAGCACGTTCGTCTCGCGCGCCGAGTCGGCCAGCGCCTTCGCGGCCGCGACCATATCGCCGTCGGCCTCGAGGAACGCGATCGCGCTCGGCCCGTCGAGCAGCGTGAGCAGCGCCTCCGTCCCCGCGGCCTCGGCCGCGCGGCGCGTGAGCGTGTTCTTGACGACGGTGAAGCGCGCGCCGCTCTCGAGCAGCCGCGAGCGGAGCTCGTCGATCTGCGGCATCGTCAGCCCGCGATAGTCGGCAACGAGCAGTGTGTCCGCGGCCTTGAGGCGCGCGGTCAGCTCTTCGACAACTTGTTCTTTCTGGTCTCTTCTCATCTCACCTCGACTGGTCTTCTGTCCTTACAGGGAGGACTGCCAGTGGTCTCAGGCGGCAGTTGCTAGGCCGGAACTGTAGCGGCCTCCTGCGGCTGCTCGTCCAACTCTTCGACGATCCCGCGCGTCCGCGCCGGATCGACGTGGATACCGGGGCCCATCGTGCTCGTCAGTGTGATCTGCCGGATGTAGCGGCCCTTCGCGGCCGACGGCTTCGCGCGAACGATCTCGTCGAGCACGGCGGCGTAGTTCTCCACGAGCGCGCGCTCGTCGAAGCTCTTCTTGCCGATCACGACGTGGACGTTCGCGCCACGGTCGGTCCGGTACTCGAGCTTGCCCGCCTTCGCCTCGGAGACGGCCTTGCCGACGTCCATCGTCACCGTGCCGGTCTTCGGGTTCGGCATCAGCCCGCGCGGGCCGAGGATGCGGCCGAGCTTGCCGACGTTGCCCATCTGGTCGGGCGTCGCGATC
>DATFSG010000158.1:0-8583 GCA_035262765.1 Gaiellaceae bacterium
CGCCTTGCAGTCGACGTCGACGACCGACGAAGCCGGATCCGTCCCGAAGCGGCACGTGCCGGCCTGGTGGGCGCAGCCGGCGACCGGGATGTCGTTCTTCATGTAGGCGAAGCGGTCGAGCAGGTGGTGCTCGTGCATCCCGAGGCCGCCGAGCATCGACCGGAGCTTCTTGCACAGGTCGTCCTTCGGGACGTCGTTCGTGGCCTTGTACGCAAGCGTCAGCCGCCCGTCCTTGTCGAGGGTGACCCGGTTCTCGGGAACCGGCAGGTCCTCGGTCGAGAGCCAGAAGTCGATCGCGTGCCTGGCGACCTTCTCGAGCGTCCAGTCCGGCGCCAGCTTCGTCTCCCCCGGCTTCTCGCCGCGGAACATCGGCGCCTGGGACTTGCCGACCATCTGGATGTTGCCGAGCGGGTACTCCGAATGCTCGCCTGCGAAGTAGAAGTCGTTGAGCCCGAGCGTCTTCTGGAACACCGTCGGGTTCTCCTCGCGCGAGAGCGCCAGCACCGCCCGGCTCGCGTGGAACATGTAGTTCCGCCCGACCTGATCGGATCCATTCGCGAGCCCGTTCGGGTGGCGGTCGCTCGCCGAGAGGAACAGGAGCTTCGCGGTGTTCGCCGCGCCGCACGCGAGCACGACGATGTCGCCGGAGTAGCGCTCGATCTGGCCGTCGCGCTCCACGACGACCTCGGTGACGACAGTCCCGGCGTCGTTCGTCTCCAGTCGCACCGCCTTGGAGTTCGTCAGCAGCGTGACGTTCGGCGATTGGAGCGCCGGTCGAACCCCGAGCACCTCCGCATCGGACTTGCCGTGGACAGCACACGGGAAGCCGTCGCAGTCCGTGCAGCGCACGCAGGCGCTGAACGGCATGTTCGACTCGTCGAGCCTCACCCCGCACGGGGCGTGGAACGGGTGGTAGCCGGCGGCGGCGAGGTCGTCGGCAAGCCGCTGGATGCGAGGCTCGTGCGAGACCGCCGGATACGGATAGGGCGCGCTCGCGGGCGGTTCCGTCGGGTCCTCTCCGCGGGCGCCGTGCACCTCGTAGTGCTGCTCGGCCATCGAGTAGTACGGCTCGAGCTCGTCGTACGAGATCGGCCAGGCGGGAGAGATCCCGTCGTGATGCTCGATCTCGCCGAAATCCTCGGCCCGCAGGCGATAAAGCGCCGCCCCGTAAAGCTTGGTCGCGCCGCCCACGTAGTAGTGGACCTGCGGCTGGAACGGCCGGCCCTGCTCGTCGTACCAGGTGTCCTCGGAGACGTAGCGGTTCTGCACGAAGACCTCTTCCGCGAGCCAGTTCTGAGGCTCGCGCGGAAGCCAGTCTCCGCGCTCCAGCAGAAGGATCCGCTTGCCGGACGGGGCGAGCGCGCGGGCGAGCGTACCGCCGCCTGCCCCCGTGCCGATGATGATCACGTCGTAGGCGTCCATCGTTTCCTCCTCAGGACAGGGGTCGTGGCCGGCGGCGCCGTTCTCAGAACTCCTCGAGCATCTCCGGAAGGACGATCCGGGCCGCCGCTTCGATCAGCGCGAGGTGCGAGAACGCCTGCGGGAAGTTCCCGAGATGGCGCCCGGTCGGTGCGTCGAACTCCTCGGCGTACAGACCGAGCGGCGACGAGATCCGCAACAGGCGCTCCATCAGGTCCCGTGCCGCCTGCTGCTCGCCGATGATGGCGAGCGCGGAGACGAGCCAGAACGAGCAGATGAGGAAGGTGCCCTCCTTGCCCGAGAGGCCGTCGTCGGTCTCGTCGGTCTTGTAGCGGAGAACGAAGCCGTCCTCGGTGAGGTCGTTGGCAATCGCCAGGACCGACTTGTGCAGGGTCTCGTCGTCGCCGGGCAGGAAGCCGAAGATCGCCGCGAGCAGCGTCGACGCGTCGAGCGCGTCGGTCTCGTAGTGCTGCCGGAGCACGCCGTCGCGGGCGCCGTGCTCGAGGATGTCCGCCTTGATCTCGTCCGCGGTCGCCCGCCACTTCTCCTGCAGGGCGGGATCGCCCCGGATCTCCGCCAGCTTGGCGGCGCGGTCCAGCGCGACCCAGCACATGAGCTTCGACGAGACGTAGTGCTGCGGCTTGCCGCGCGCCTCCCAGATCCCCTGGTCCGGGCTCTGCCACACCTGCGTCGCGCACTCGGCCTGCGTCTGCACGATCGGCCAGAGCCGCCGCGGGAGCCGCTCGCTGTGCTTGGTGTGGAGGAGGATCGAATCGAGCACGGCTCCGAAGACGTCGTTCTGGCGTTGGTCGAAGGCACCATTGCCGATCCGGACGGGGCGCGCCCCGGCGTAGCCGGTCAGGTCGTCGCGGGTCGACTCGCGCAGGTCGCGCCGGCCGTCGATCCCGTACATGATCTGGAGCGAGCCGTCCTCGGTCGGCTCGAGGTCCGCGACGAACTCCATGAACTCGCCCGCTTCCCAGTCGAGATTGAGGAAGTGGAGTGCCTGCAGCGTGAACGTCGTGTCCCTGATCCAGGTGTAGCGGTAGTCCCAGTTCCGCTCGCCGCCCGGCGTCTCGGGCAGGGAGGTCGTGAGCGCGGCCACGGTTGCACCCGTCGGCATGTACGTCAGTCCCTTGATCGTGAGCGCCGACCGCTGCACCGGGTCGCGCAGGCGGTGATCCGGGATCCGTGCCGTCGTCAGCCACCGCCGCCAGAAGCGGGTGGTCGCGTCGATCCGAGCCTCCGCCTCCTCATGGCTCTGCGGAGCGGCGAGCTCCTCAGCCCAGGAGAGCGCGCAATACGCCTTCTCGCCGGCCTCGAGAACGTGGCGTCCGCGAACGGACTCGCCCTCGGCGTCGATGGCCAGGTCCGACACCAGCCTGAAGGTCACGCCGGCCCCGGATGCGTCAGCGGCATGGCCGTCCCCGTCGGCTTTCGTCCAGGTGGCCGGAGTGCGGCCGTAGTCGAAGACCGGCTCGCAGACGAGATCCATCTCGACCCGTCCATCGAGGCACTCGACCGTCCGCACGAGCATGTGGTCCGCGTCGTCGTCAGCCGGGGGACGGGTGTGCGGCGTGACGGTGTCCTCATGATCCCGGGGACCGAGCGTCAGCGCGTCGCGCACCACCACCCAGCCCGCCGGCGTCCTCCAGGTCGTCTCGAGGACGTTCGTCCCCGGTTGATAGACCCGTGCCGTCGGGTGTGAGATCCCGAACGGCGCGAAGCGGAAGAAACCGGCCTCGCGGTCGAGGAGGCTCCCGAAGACGCTCGGAGCGTCGAAGGCCGGGATGCAGAGCCAGTCGATCGCGCCGTCCGGCGCGACGAGCGCTCCGGTGTGGCAGTCGGACAGAAACGCGTAGTCGGCGATCGGCACGAACGGCGACGGTGCGGCCGCACTCTGCGGCGCTTTTGCTTGCTTCTCGGTGGCCGTGCTCATCAGCCGCTCCTTTGGATTGGGGTCAGCTCTCGATCCACGGCCCGTGCCAGCGACCGAAGCCGGCGACGAGCTGGTTTGCCTCCTCCGGCCCCCAGGACCCGGGCGCATAGGGATGGACGGTTGGCGGCGCATCGAGCAGCGGCTGCATCACGCGCCAGGCCTCCTCGACGGTGTCCTGCCTCGTGAAGCGCTTGCTGTCGCCGACGAGAGCGGCATGCAGGAGCACCTCGTAGGGCGTCGGCCCTTCGCCGCCTTCCTCGGCGAACTCCATGTCGAGCGTGATCGGCGCCGGCCCTCCCTGGTCGGCGCGGTGAGCGTCGACGATGAGGCGAATCCCCGTCGAGGGGTCGAGCTTGACGACGAGCTGGTTCGCCTCGGCGATGCGCCCTCGCGCGAAGCCAAGCCGCGGCGGGCGCTTGAACACGAGTCGCAGCTCGGTCTGGGTCACCGGGAGCCGCTTGCCGGTCCGGATGAAGAACGGCACGCCTGACCAGCGCCAGTTCTCGATGTCGAGCCGAAGAGCGGCGTAGGTCTCGGTGGTCGAGTCGGAGGCGACCCCGTCGATCGAGAGGTAGCCGTCGTACTGGCCGCGCACATAGTGCTCCGGCTTCGCGGGCTCGACGGAGTGGAAGAGCGCAGCGATCGAGTTCTTGAGCGTGTCCGCATCGGAGCGCGACGGCACCTCCATGGCGGATGCGGCGACGACCTGCATGAGGTGGTTGACCACGACGTCGCGCAACGCGCCGACCGGGTCGTAGAAGTGGCCTCGATCCTCGACTCCGAACGACTCGGCCATCGTGATCTCGATCGCGTCGACGTGGTTCCGGTTCCAGATCGGCTCGAGAATCGAGTTCTGGAAGCGGAGGTGGGCGATCTCGTCGACTCCCATCTTCCCGAGGTAGTGATCGATCCGGTAGAGCTGCGACTCGTCGATGTACTGGTGCAGCTCGTTCGCCAGCGCAGTGGCCGACTCGAGGTCATGTCCGAACGGCTTTTCGACCACGATCCGCGCACCCTGGGCCAAGCCGGCGTCCGCAAGCTGCTTCACGACCTTCCCGAACAGGAAGGGCGGGATCTCGAGGTAGAAGACGGGCGTGGTCGCGCCTCCGATCGCCGCCCCGACCCGCTCGTAGGTGGCCGGATCGGTGAAGTCGCCGGAGACGTACGAAAGGCGGTCGACAAAACGATCGAACACCGCCTGGTCGATGCTCTCTCCCGTTCCCTCGATCGAAGTACGAGCGCGCTCGTTCAGATCGTCGAGGGACCAGTCGTCGACGGCGACACCGACGATCGGGCAGTCGAGCAGCCCGCGCGCCTCGAGCCGGTAGAGCGAGCGAAACGTCATCACCTTCGCAAGATCGCCCGTGATCCCGAACACGACGAGCACGTCGCCTCTTGACTGCTCGTCGGTGGCATTCGCGACGGGCGTGGCAGCTGTGGCGGCCGAGGCCATAGACACTCCTCCTCCCCCCGAGCCTGTCTTTCCGCAGGAGACGCTAGGTCGGGTGCCTGCTCAGAAGGTCATCCGGAACGGATGATTTCGCTCTTGGTAGCCACATCGATACAAGTTCAAAGCGGCCGACTCGCGAGTCGGGGCAGGACCGCAGGAGGGACGCCCACCCGCCTGATCCTCGGTACGCTCCGCTGCCGCCGCTGACGATAGGCGGTTGCCACCAGCCGAAATGGAAGCGACACTTCAACTGTGAGCGAAGGGCTGGACATGCGGGGCCGCTACGAGCAGGCGCTTGCGGAGGTCGAGGAGATCAAGCGGACGCTGCGTGAGCATGCGCAGCGCGTCGCCGCGCGCGAGAAGGAGCTCGAGCAGCTGCGTCTCGACGTCGCCGGCCGGCAAGGTAGGCGACGTTCGGCGACACCCACCGCGCCCGCCGGCCCCGATCGCTCCGACGAGCTCGCGCGCAAGATCGCGGAAGCCGAGAGGCGCGAGCGCGAGGCCGTCCAGGAGCTTGCTCTCGCGAAGGCGGAGCGCGAGCGGCTGGACGAGCGCGAGCAGGCGATCCGCAAGGTCGAGCGGGAGCTCGCCGGGCAGCGCATGCAGCTCCAGGAGAAGGCGCGCCAGAAGGGCTCGGCGAAGAGTGAGCCCCAGCCGACCCGCGACCCCGCGCCCGAGGACGAGCCGCCGCCTCCGACGCCGCTCCCTCAGCCGCCGTCCGACCCGGACCTCGAGCCGGCCGCCCGGGCGAAGCACCAGCGCAGCAGCATCCTCGCGGATCCGCAGCAAAAAAAACCGCGCTAGAAACCGGCCATTTAATGGCCTGCGGCGCTGCTATCTTCGGCAGAGCTTGTCGCGCGCGGACCGAGGGGGTCTTGGCGTGGCGGGCGTCTCTCCATGTCTACCTACGTGAGCTCAGTCGACCCGCCCGACCTCGGCATGCTGCCGACCTTCCGACGCCTGCTCGGGCTTTGGAAGGAGCAGTGGAAGCTCGGCGTGTTCGCGCTCTCGTGCTCGCTCGTCTACACGCTGATCTCGATCACGATCCCGATCCTGATCCAGCAGGCGATCGACAACGCGATCGTCCCCCACAAGGAGTCAGAGCTTCCACCCTACATCGCAGCCATCGGCGGACTCGCCCTGCTGCGCTTCTTCATCAACTTCAACCGCCGCTATGCGACCGCCCGGATCGGCATCCGGATCGAGGCGCGCATGCGGGAACTCCTCTACCAGGCCTACCTCCGCTACCCGCGCGCGTTCTACGACCGCCACGCGACCGGTCAGGTCCTCTCGCGGGCCACGAACGACCTCTACCCGATCCGCTACTTCATCGGCTGGGGGCTCGTGCAGGGGATCCAGAGCGTGATGATGATCATCGCCGCCGGGATCGTCCTCGTGTACTTCGACCCGCAGCTGACCCTCTACGCAGCGGTGTCGCTGCCGCCGATCGGGTACGTCGCCAACCGCTTCGGACGCCGCGTCTCGCCGATCTCCCGTCGCGTGCAGGCGCGGAAGGGCGACGTGACCGAGGCCGCCGACGAGGCCGTCGTCGGGATCGAGATGGTGCAGGCGTTCGGCCGCGAGGACGACGTGCGCGAGCGCTTCGGCGAGCGGGCGGAAGGCGTGCGCTCTGCCGCGCTCGATCAGGCCGCCGTCGAGGCGACGCACGTGCCTGGCCTCTACTACCTGCCCTCCCTGTCGATCGCCGCCGTCGTGTTCTTCGGTGGCCTCGCCGTGATCAACAAGCAGATCACGATCGGCGAGTTCGTCCTCTTCGAGACGCTCCTCCTGCAGCTCGTCTGGCCGCTCGAGGCGATCGGCTGGATCCTCGACCTGGCGCAGCGCGCGCTCGCCTCCGCCGGCCGCAGCTTCGGCTGGCTCGACGGCATCGAGCCGCTGCCCGAGCCCAAGAATCCGCGTCACCTGCCGAAGGACGGGGGTCTCGGCGTCCGCTTCGAGAACGTCAGCTTCGCCTACGGCGGAGAGGTGGACGTGCTGCACGGGCTCGATCTCGTGGTCGAGCCGGGTGAGATCGTCGCCGTCTGCGGGCCGACGGGCTCGGGCAAGACGTCGCTGCTCAACCTTCTCCCGCGCTTCTACGACCCGACCGGCGGTGGCGTGCTCGTCGGAGACGTCGACACGCGCGACGTGCCGATCGCAGAGCTTCGCGCGGACGTCGCCCTCGTCACCCAACGGCCGGTGCTCTTCTCGGTACCGCTGCGCGAGAACCTCACCGCGGGCCGCGAGGATGCGGACTGGGACGAGGTGCTCGCCGCCTGCGAGGCGGCCGGCGTCGACGCGTTCGCGCCGACTCTTCCCGACGGCTACGACACCCTGATCGGGGAGCGCGGCATCAACCTCTCCGGCGGCCAGCGTCAGCGGGTCGCGCTCGCGCGTGCGCTCGTCACCCGCGCGCGCGTCGTCGTGCTCGACGACCCGCTCTCGGCGGTGGACACCCTCACCGAGCGGCGACTCGTCAAGCGCCTCCGGCCGGCGCTCGCCGGCCGCACGGTGCTGGTGGCGACGCAGCGCCTCTCGACCGTCGAGATCGCCGACCGCGCGGTCGTCCTGGTCGACGGGCGGATCGTCGAGTCCGGTAAGCCGGTCGATCTGCTCCGTGCAGGTGGAGAGTTCGCGACGCTGTTCGGGGACGAGGTGATCGCCGCGTGAGGCGCCTCTGGAAGTACATGGAGGGCCGCAAGACGTTCGCCGCACTGATGTTGCTCGTCTGTGTCGGCAACGCCGCCTGCCTGACAGGAAGCTGGCTGCTGGTCCGGAACGCGATCGACAAGGGCATCAAGCCGCACGACAAGCACCACCTGACGGTGATCGTCCTCATCTACCTCGGCGTCGCCGCAGTCGGCTGGCTTCTGCAGGCGAAGCTCATCCGCGGCCTCGCGACGATCGGCCAGGCCGTCGTGATCGGCCTGCGACGCGACCTCTTCGACCACCTCACCGGTCTCTCGCTGCGCTACTTCTCGCAGCAGAAGGCCGGCTGGATCATCGCGCGCCTCACGAGCGACGTCGACGCGGTCTCGGACGTCCTCTCGCAGGGGATGCCGACGCTCATCTCGAACCTGATCCTCTTGCCGGCGGCCGTCATCACGCTCCTGATCGCCGACTGGCGCCTCGGGCTCATCGCCTTCGTCGTGCTACCGCCGACGCTCATCCTCTCGCGGTGGTTCCAGCGCGCCTCGCACAAGGCGAACGTGGAGCAGCGCAACACGATCGCCTCCGTGACGGCGCAGATCGCGGAGTCGGTGGCAGGGATGGCGGTCGTGCAGGCGTTCAATCGCGAGCGGCGCTTCCAGGCGGAGTTCGACGGCCTCAACGACGCGAACCGAAGGCAGTCGACATACGTCCAGCGGATCTTCTCGGTCTTCTTCCCGTCGATCGAGTTCTTCGGCGTGCTCGCGATGGCGAGCGTCCTCTACTTCGGCTCGCACCTCTACGAGAACCACACCCTCACCATCGGCACGTTGATCACGGCGATGTATCTCCTGCAGCTCGTGTTCCAGCCACTGCAGGAACTGTCGGACGTCTACGGCCAGCTGCAGTCGGCGGGCGCAGCGATGGTGAAGATCGCAAGCGTCCTCGACGAGGAGTCGGAGATCCATGACCGGGCCGGGGCGCGGCCGCTACCGCGCGTCGAAGGCGATCTCGAGATCGACTCGGTCGTCTTCGCCTATGGCAAGGATCCTGTCCTACACGGGATCACGTTCCACCTCACGCCGGGCGCCTGCTTCGCCCTCGTGGGCGAGTCGGGCCACGGCAA
>DATFSG010000159.1:0-6420 GCA_035262765.1 Gaiellaceae bacterium
CTGGCTAGCGTAATCAGTGGTGACCACGCTGCTGCTCGTTCGCCACGGCGAGACCGACTGGAACGCCGATGGGCGGCTCCAGGGACACACCGACCGACCGCTGAGCGACTTCGGCCGGCGGCAGGCGCAGCGGCTCGCCGACGAGCTCGACGGCGAGCGGCTCGAGGCGATCTACTCCAGCGACCTCTCCCGGGCGCGCGAGACCGCGGAGGTCGTCGGCGAGCGGCTCGGGCTCTCGGTCGAGCTCGACCCCGACCTGCGCGAGAAGGACTGGGGCAACTGGGAAGGACTGACTGCCGTCGAGCGCGATCGCGTCGAGTTCGTCGGCGAGTCGACCGAGGCGCACCAGGAGCGGATGCTGCGCGCGCTAAGGCGAATCTCCGAGCGGCATCCCGGAGACGGGACGGTGCTCGTCGTCACGCACGGCGGGTCGATGCGCCGCGTCCAGACTGCGGCGATGGGCATGGCGCTGCCGGTGGTGGAGAACTGCGGCCGCTGGGTCTGCGCCTACGAGAGCGGCGCGTTCCGGCCGGTCGTGTGACGCTCGCGCTGCCGCCGTGTGTCGATGTCGTGAACGCCGCCTCGCTACCCGCACGCGACTGGTAACAGGGCACGCATGGGACTTGCGATCGTCTCCCTGACCGTCGCGACGGCGATCGTGTTCGACTTCACGAACGGGTTCCACGACACGGCCAACGCGATGGCGACGACGATCGCGACGCGGGCGCTGCCGCCGCGGGCCGCGGTCGGGCTGGCCGCCTGCCTCAACTTCGCCGGCGCGTTCATCTCGGTCGCCGTGGCCGCGACGATCGCAAACGGGATCGTCGATCAGGCGTCCGTGACGGTGCCGATCATCTTCGCCGGCCTGATCGGGGCGATCCTGTGGAACGTGATCACGTGGTTCCTGGGAATTCCGTCGTCGTCATCCCACGCCCTGGTCGGCGGCATGGTCGGATCGGTGCTCGCCGGCGTCGGCTCGGGAGCGGTGATCTGGAGTGGGATCGCGTCGAAGGTCGTGATCCCGGCTGTCCTCGCGCCGTTCGTCTGCGGCCTGGCGGCGTTCGTCGCGACCCGGCTGTCGTATCGCCTCACGCGGCCGATCGACCAGGGTCGGTCGGGCGTGGGGTTCCGGTTCAGCCAGATCGGATCGAGCTCGATGGTCGCGCTGGCCCACGGCACGAACGACGCGCAGAAGACGATGGGCGTGATCGTGCTTACCCTCGTCGCCGGCGGCAGGTTGTCCCCGACGGCGGGAGTGCCCGTCTGGGTGAAGGTCGTCTGCGCGACGGCAATCGCCCTCGGCACGTTCTCGGGCGGCTGGCGGGTGATCAAGACGCTCGGAACGAAGGTCACCGAGGTCGAGTCGCCGCAGGGCTTCTCCGCCGAGACCAGCTCCGCGACCGCGATCCTCTCGTCTTCGTACTTCGGCTTCTCGCTGTCCACCACTCAGGTGGTGTCCGGCGGCGTGATGGGCGCCGGACTCGGCCGGGCCGGCGGCGTCGTCCACTGGGGAGTCGTGAGGAACATGGTCTTCGCCTGGCTTCTGACCATGCCGGCGGCGGGCGCGATGGGCGCGCTCGCCGAGGTGACGGTGTCGGGCTTCTCGAACGCGACGGTCGGCGTGGCGGTGGTGGGAGCGGCTGCGGCAGCGATCCTTGCAACGTTCCTCGTCCAGGCGCGGCGTCATGGCAACGTCACGGCCGACAACGTGATCGAGGCTGAACCGCAGGCCCTGCAGCCGGCGGGAGTCGGCGCCTGATGCTCGCCGCCCTCAGCGACTACCTGCCGCTCGCTGACCTCGCGAAGATCGTCGCCGTCTGCCTCGTCGTTGCCGTGGTCGCGCCTGCGTCGGTCTCACTGGCCATAGCCGGGCTCGACCGGCGAGCTCGCACGGGCTCGTCCGAGGGAGATCGAGCACTGGGAATCGTGCTGATCGTCGTCGGCGTGGCCGTGCTCCTGGCCCTGGTCGCAGCCGGTATCTACGCGCTGGACGTTCATTGATGATCGAGGACGGTCCCCTCTTGATCTGCTTCGACGGCTCCGAAGAAGCCACGGCCGCGGTGACCGCGGCGGCGGCGCTGTTCGAAAGCCGCGAAGCGGTGGTCGCCTGCTACTGGCAGCCGTTCGGGTCGACAAAACGTCTCGGGGTCGACGTCCTGGAGTTCGTCCAGGACCCGGCCACCATCAACGAGCGCGAGGAGCAGGTCGCTCGCGAGATCGCCGAGCAGGGCGCGGCACTCGCAACCGCCGGTGGCCTCAGCGCACGGGCCGAGGCAGTGGCCACCGACTCGTCGGTCGGCGAGGCGATCCTCAACCACGCCCAGGCAATCGGTGCGGCGGCGATCGTCCTCGGAGCGCAAAGCCGCTCCCGGTTACGGTCGCTGATCCTCGGCAACGCCGCGAACGAGACGGTGCAGCGGGCAGCGTTTCCCGTCTTCGTTGCTCCGTCACCCGCTCTCGCCGACCGCCGCCGGGCCGAGATGGCGACCGGCGGCCCCGACGAAGCGAACTAGCCCGCCTCCTCGTGGTGGTCGTGCCGGATGTCGACCCACCTGTGCTGGGCGGGGACGAATGCGGCGCCGAGCACCAGTCCGAGGACGACGGCGGCCGCGAGCGCATACAGGCGGGCGGTCTTCCCACGGACGGGCTTCCGGTCAGGCAGCCGGACGTCGTCTGCCGTGCTCTTCATCGCGCGCCCGAGGTAGACGAGTACGTGGAGGCCGAGCAGCGAGAGCCAGACCACCGACGCCGGGCCGTGCAGCCGACGAGCGATCTCGAGCCCGTGCCCGTGGAGAAACCCCATCGCGACGCCGCTCCCGAACACGACGACCGTCGCCACCACGAACAACGGCGCGAGCAGGCGCATCGCCAGCTGCGGCGGCCCGTGCTTCACGTACGCGCGACTGCGCATGTAGTACCGGACAAACCTCCAGCCCGTGGTCGCCAGCTTCAGCAGGACGATCGGAATGAGGGCGAGCCCGACGAAGACGTGCCACGACATGAATGTGTGCACCCCGAGAAGGACGGTCGCGAGCTCGACAGCGACCGGAGCGAGCAGCAGCACTCCCACCGCTCCCGTCAGGCGCGCGTTCCCGTCGGGATTCATGACACGCACCGTTCCCGGAGAGGGTGAGCGAAACATGAGCCAGGCGTGGCATGGTCCGGCCGAGGAGGCGAGACATGACGGAGACCAAGCGGACCACGACCGAAGAAGCACGCCGCGTCGGCGACGAGATCGGAGTCGACTGGAACCGCTTCGACCTCGAGCAGTTCCGGCAGGGAATGGACGTGGAGTTCGAGCACGGATCCCACGATCCGCAGACCAACGTCACCCACGACGACCCGATCGTGACGGGGAAGATCGCGCTCGCGCACATGAAGGAGTTCCCGGACTACTACGAGCGGCTGGAGCAGATGGAGGCCGAAGCAGAGCGTTACTGGAGCACCCGCACGTAACCTGAGCGGCGATGGAGGGGCGCACGGGCTTTCTCCGCTACGACGGCCATCGCGTCGCCTACGCAACAGTCGGAGACGGGCCGGTGCTCGTCCTTCCGGCCTGGTGGGTCAGCCACGTCACGGAGGACTGGCAGGGTGAGGCGAGGGGCGACGCGTTTCGCCGCTTTGTGGAGACGCTCGCCGCGAGATACACCGTCGTCCGGTACGACCGCATCGGCACTGGCCTCTCCGACCGCGATCGCCCGGCTGCCACGCTGACGCTGGACTACGAGGTCGAGCTTCTCGAGGCGCTTGTCGACCACGTGACCGACGGACCCGTGACGCTGTTCGGCATTTCGTGCGGCGGATCGTCATCGGTTGCCTACACGGTCCGAAATCCGGTACGAGTCGACCGACTGGTCCTCTTCGGCTCGTATGCCAACGGCCTGGATCTCGCGCCGCCAGACACGCGCGCCGCGCTCGTGGCACTCGTCCACTCGGCCTGGGGAGTCGGGAGCCGCGCGCTCACCGACATCTTCGCGCCGGGTTTGACTCCGGCCGAGCGAGATGCCTTCGTCGCCTATCAACGGTCGGCGGCCGACGCTCGCACGTCGGGGGATCTCCTCCAGCTGACCTACGAGTACGACGTGCGGGATCTCTTGCCGAGGGTGGATGTTCCGACGCTCGTGCTGCATCGTGACGGGGACCGCGCGATCCCCCTCTCGGCAGGACGCGAGGTCGCGGCGCTCATCCCCGGCGCGCAGTTCGTCGCGCTCGAGGGCAACGCGCATTTGCCGTGGCACGGCTCCACCGAAGAGCTGCTGGTCGCGATCGCCGGCTTCCTCGGCCTGCCGAGCCCCGCTCGGCGACCCGCGAGTCCCGGCGGGATCCAGGAGTTGAGCGACCGCGAGCGGCAGATCCTCGGACTGGTTGCCGAGGGCTTGAGCAACGCGGACATCGCGGAGCGGCTCGTGCTCAGCCCTCACACCGTGCATCGCCACGTGGCCAACATCCGCCGGAAGCTCGGCCTCCGGACACGGTCGGCGGCCGCGGCCGCCGCGGCCCGCGCGGGTCTCATCTGAAGATGGCCGGATCGGGCCATCGCAAGATGGCCGCACCGGGCGAAGTCACGGCGGCGGGGCTCGACCAGAGTGCGGAGCATGCACGCACGCTCTCTCCGCAATCGCAAGCTCGGCAAAGTCGTCACGGTTCGCCTGCTCGGTGACGGTGACACGATCGTCGTCGCCGCACTCTTCGACCGGCTCAGCCCCGCCTCGCGCGAGCGCCGGTTCCATGCAGCGAAGCCACGCCTCACTTCTCGCGAGCTCGACGCACTCGCGCGCGTCGACGGCGACCACCATGTCCTCGTCGCCTTCGTCGACGGTGACCAACTGCCGGCGGCCATGGCTCGGATCGTCCGCAACGCCGGCGACCGGCACCTGGGAGAGATCGCGTTCGAGGTCGCCGATCGCTATCAGGGCTGCGGCATCGGGACGCAGTTGGTCGAGCTCCTGCTCGCCGACGCTCGAGCCGCGGGAATCCGGCGCGTGGACGCGTGCGTCCAGACGTCGAATCGAGCAGCTCTCGGCCTGCTTCGCCGGGTCCTCGCTGCACCGAAGCTTCGGGTCGAAGGCGCGCAGACCGTCGTCGCCGCTGGCGTGTAGCTCGGCCTGGGCTACGCTCCCGGGCGGTGGAGGACTACACGAGCAAGTACAAGGGCGAGCAGGTCGAGGTCGCGCTTTTCGGCGGCGAGTACCAGGAAGGGGTGCTGACTGCGTACTGCTATGTCGACGAGGTCGCGCACATCGAGCTGAACGGGCACATCCTCGTCCCGCTCCAGAACATCGCGTCGCTCCACTGCTCGAGCCGGTGCGACGCGCCGCAAAACGAGGACTGGCCGCCGCGCGGCCTGCTCGAGGACGACGGGCAGGAAGACGGCGGCGAAGAGCGCTAGGAGTCGTTCGACGTGCTCCTCGCGGCCCGCAACATCGCCAAGTCTTGGCTGCTCGTACTGCTGCTCGCCGGCCTCTTCGCCCTGGTGGGCTGGCTGCTCGACGGGGTGCGCGGGCTCTCGATCTTCGTCTTCTGCGCGCTGCTCCTCGCGGCCGGCGCTTACTGGACATTCGACCGTGTCGCGTTCGGGATGATCGGAGCGCGCGAGCTGCCCGTCGGCGAGGCACCGCTTCTGCATTCGACGGTCGAGCGGCTGGCGGCGCGCGCCGGGATCATGAAACCGCGCCTTTATCTGATCCCCGACGGGCTGCCGATCGCCGCCGCGACCGGGCGCGGCGTGCGCAGCTCGGCTCTGGCGGTGAGCACGGGCTGCATCGCCGCCTGCTCGCCGGCCGAGCTCGAGGGTGTGCTCGCGCACGAGATCTCCCATGTGCGGCTCCACGACGTGCAGGTGCAGACGGCGGCGGCGGTCGCGGGCGCTGTGCTGCTCGAGACGAGCAGGATCGGCGGCTGGTTCGAGCGCGCGCTGCTCTTCGTCCTCGGGCCGATCGCGTCGGCCTGCGTCCATCTGCTCGTGTCGCCGAAGCGCGAGTTCTCGGCGGACCGCTACGCGGCGACGCTCTGCGACTCGCCGCACGGGCTCGCCGACGCGCTGCTGCGACTGGAGCAGGCCGCGGAGCTCGTCGAGTTCCAGGGCAGTCCCGCCTCCGAGCCGATGTTCACGATCAACCCCTTCGCCGAGAACGGACTGGCCGCGCTGTTCGTCACACATCCGCCGGTTGCCGAGCGGGTGCGCCGGCTTCGCGAGCTCGACCCGACCTGGCGCAGCCGCGTCCAGAGCGAAGCGGCGGCATAGAAAAAGGGCCGCTCTCGCGGCCCTTTTCGGAAAATAATCGGCGGCGACCTACTCTCCCGGGAGGTTGCCCTCCGAGTACCATCGGCCCTGGCAGGCTTAACTTCTCTGTTCGGAATGGGAAGAGGTGTCTCCCTACCGGTATGACCGCCGAACTGTCAAAGGCGCACGAGTCCGTG